>NZ_JBIVJB010000040.1:0-39748 GCF_044750025.1 Pseudomonas sp. NPDC088885
CCGATCCTCTGAGCACCACTTCGTCCCACGAAACGAGGAAGGCGAAGAGGGCGCCGGCAACCATGCCCGGACGGATCGCCGGGAACGTCACCTTGAACACCGCTTGCAGGCGTGACGCACCGCAAATCACCGCCGCGTCTTCAATCGACTGATCGAATAGCTTCAGCGAGTTGATGATCGAGATGATGGTGAACGGCAGCGCGACGATCACATGGCTGACCACGAAGGCGAACATGGTCCCGGTGTAACCGAGCTTGAGGAACAGCGCGTACACCGCCACGGCGATGATCACCAGCGGCACGATCATCGGCAGGGTAAACAGACCGTAGAGCATTTCCCGGCCGGGAAAACGTCCGCGCACCAGTGCAAACGCCGTCGGCAAACCGAGGGCAACCGCAAAGATTGTGGTCAGCAAAGCAACCTTGAGGCTGGCCGCTGCAGCGTTCATCCAGTCCGGGTTGGAGAAGAACTGGCCGTACCATTTCAGCGTCCAGCCCGGCGGCGGAAACACCAGCCACTGCGAGGAGCCGAACGACAGCAGCACGATAAACACGATCGGCAACAGCAGGAACAGACCGATCAGCCCGGTGGTTGCATACAAGCCGAAACGCATGCGGCGGCTCATCGCATTGGGGGTCAGGAGCATGTCGGCTTACCTCGCGTTACTGGCGCCAACCGGGGATTCCGGTTGAAGCTTCAGGTAGAAGTAGAACAGCACCAAAGTGATCGCGATCAGCAACGCGGCGCCGGCACTGGCCAGGCCCCAGTTGAGGAACGATTGCACCTGCTGAATGATGAACTCCGGCAGCATCATGTTCTGCGCCCCGCCGAGCAGCGCCGGGGTCACGTAGTAACCGAGCGACATGACGAACACCATCAAGCCACCGGAGGCCAGACCCGGCCGGCACAGCGGCAGGAACACCCGGAAGAAGTTGCTCCACGGACTGGCGCCGCAGATCGAGCCGGCCTGCAGGATCATCGGGTCGATGGCCTGCATGGTTGCCTGTAACGGCAGGACGATGAACGGAATCATGATGTAGCTCATGCCGATCACCACGCCGGTGAGGTTGTGCACCATCTCCAGTGGCTGATCGATGATGCCCATCGCCATCAACGCCTTGTTGATCACACCGGACGCTTGCAGCAGCACCAGCCAGGAATAGGTGCGGGCGAGCAGGCTGGTCCACATCGACAGCAGCACGATGTTGAGAATCCAGCGCCCCCAGCCGCGCGGCACCAGGGTGATCGCCCAGGCCAGCGGAAAGCCCAGCAGCAGGCTGAACAGCGTCACCAGCCCGGCCACCGAAAAGGTGTTGAGCAGCACTCGGGCATACGCCGAGTTGGCGAACAGTTGTTCATAGTTGCCGAGGCCTGGCGTCGGTTCGAGCACGCCGCGCAGCAGCAGGCCGATCAACGGCGCGAGAAAGAACAGGCCGATGAACGACAGCGCCGGCACGAGGTTGCCGGCGCCGCGCCAGCGTTGTCTGAGGGACGGGGCTTGCTGCATCGCAACCGCCTGTGTTCCGTGGGCCGAGCCGGCAGCGCTTTGGGCGCTGCCGGTGGCAGTGGAGGGACGGGACGCGGTGGCCGCCATTTTCATTTGACCAGCCATTCGTTCCACCGTGTCGCGATGGCCTGGCCGTTTTTGGCCCAGTACGCGAAATCAAGAGTGATCTGATCCTTAGCGTAGGCAGTCGGCAGGTTGGGGGCCAGCGCCGAATCCAGACGCTCCACACTGTCGAGGTTGACCGGGGCGTAGGCGGTCAGGTTGGAGAAGTCGGCCTGGCCTTTGGCGCTGCTGGCGCTGGCGAGAAACTTCATCGCTGCGTCCTTGTTTTTCGAGCCCTTTGGAATCACCAGAATGTCGGCCATGACCAGGTTCTGTTTCCAGCTCACGCCGACCGGCGCGCCGTCTTCTTGCAGGGCGTGAATGCGACCGTTCCAGAACTGACCCATGCTCGCTTCACCGGACGCCAGCAGTTGCTGCGACTGCGCGCCGCCGCCCCACCAGACGATGTCTTTCTTGATGGTGTCGAGTTTCTTGAAGGCGCGATCGAGATCCAGCGGGTAGAGCTTGTCGGCAGGTACGCCATCGGCCAGCAGTGCCAGTTCGAGCACGCCGGGACTAGGCCATTTGTAGAGGGCGCGTTTGCCCGGGTAGGTCTTGGTGTCGAACAGGGCGCTCCAGTCCTGCGGCTTGTTGGCGCCGAGTTTGCCCTCGTTGTAACCGAGGACGAAGGAGAAGAAGAACGAGCCAACGCCGTAATCGCTGACGAAACGCGGGTCGATCTTGTCGCGCTGGATGACTTTGAAATCGAGGGGTTCGAGCAGGCCTTCAGCGGCGGCGCGCAGGGCGAAGTCGGCTTCGACATCGACCACGTCCCATTGCACGTTGCCGCTCTCGACCATGGCTTTGAGTTTGCCGTAGTCGGTCGGGCCGTCCTGCACGACGGTGATGCCGCTGGCCTTGCTGAACGGATCGGCCCAGGCCTGTTTCTGCGCATCCTGGGTGCTTCCGCCCCAGCTGACGAAGTTCACGCTGTCGGCCGCCATTGCAGCCTGGCCGGTGACGCTGAGCAGTCCCGCAAAAAAGATCGCGGTTGCAGCTTTGTTCAACACCATGTTCACGCCCTCATTGTTGTGTTTTTGAGCGGGCTTGCGTTGTTGCCCGCCTATCGGGAGCAGTAGATGGACGTCCGTTGGAGTGTCCGGTCTATGGAATATCATATTATGGTATTCCAAGCTTTGTGCAAGCACTTTGCCTTACCGGTTATCTGGCGGCTGTCCTTTTTTGTGGTTCGAAGAAATGAATCTGGAATGCAAAACCCCTGTAGGAGTGAGCCTGCTCGCGATTGCGGTGCATCAGCCAACATCATTGTTGAATGTCACACCGCTATCGCGAGCAGGCTCACTCCTACATTTGGATTTGTGTTCGTCGTGGGTTATTCGGTGAAGGGGATGCTTTCGACCACTTCCAGGTCATACCCGGTCAACCCGGCGTACTTGAGCGGCGGCCCAAGATGCCGCAGCTTACCCACCCCAAGATTCTGCAAAATCTGCGCCCCAGTCCCCACCTCGGAATAAATCCGCGACTGCGAACGACTGAACTGCCGCGGCGGCTGGGTCAATTGCGGCACGCGCTCCAGCAGCGCCTGCGACGACTCGTGATTGGCCAACACCACCACAACCCCATGCCCCTCAGCCGCGACCCGTTGCAACGCCGCCCACAACGTCCAGTTCGCCGGCCCGCTGTACTCGGCGCCAACCAGATCCCGCAGCGGATCAATCACATGCACGCGCACCAGCGTCGGCTCTTCGCGGCGCAGATCGCCCATGACCATCGCCATATGCACGCCGCCCTCGATGCGATCCTCAAAGGTGATCAAACGGAACGTCCCATGCACCGTCGGCAGCTCACGTTCGCCAATCCGCTCGATGGTGTGTTCGGTGCTCAGGCGATAATGGATGAGGTCGGCGATGGTGCCGATCTTGATCCCGTGCTTGCGCGCAAACACTTCCAGATCCGGACGTCGCGCCATGGTGCCGTCGTCGTTCATCACCTCGACGATCACCGAGGCCGGGGTAAACCCTGCGAGGCGTGCAAGGTCACAACCCGCCTCGGTATGCCCGGCGCGGGTCAGCACGCCACCTTCCTTGGCGCGCAGCGGAAAGATATGACCGGGCTGCACCAGGTCTTCGGCGCGGGCATTCGGCGCGACAGCGGCGGCAACCGTGCAGGCGCGATCCGCTGCCGAGATACCGGTGGTCACGCCAACTGCCGCTTCAATCGACACGGTAAACGCGGTGCTGAACACGCTGCCGTTGGCCGGCACCATTTGCTCCAGTCCCAGACGCTGGCAATGCTCGTCGGTCAGCGTCAGGCAAATCAGCCCGCGTGCTTCACGGGCCATAAAGCTGATCGCTTCCGGCGTGCAACGGTCGGCGGCCAGCAACAGGTCGCCTTCGTTTTCGCGGTCTTCGTCATCGACCAGCAAAACCATTTTGCCGAGACGATAATCTTCGATGATTTCTTCGATGCTGTTGAAGGCCATGCTGGACTCTCAGGGTTCGTTGGAAATATATTGGTATACCATAATACAAAATCAACAAAGAGGTCACTATGAAGGCGTACTGGATTGCTCATGTGGACATCGCCGATGCCGATCACTACAGCCAATACACCCAGCGCGCCCCGGCGGCTTTCGCAGCGTTCGGCGCGAAATTTCTGGCGAGGGGCGGGCGCAGCGAAGCGATGGAAGGGCGCAAGACGCCACAGCGCAGCGTGGTGATTGAATTTGAAAGCTACGAAAAAGCCGTGGCGTGCTACCACTCGGCGGCGTATCAGGAGGCGAAAAGTTACCGCGAAGAATGGGCGAAGGCGGAGATCATCATCGTCGAAGGCATCGCCCCAATTTAAGACTCACCGTGAACCCCCTGTAGGAGCTGCCGAAGGCTGCGATCTTTTGATTGATCGTTCCCACGCTCCGCGTGGGAATGCAGCCCGGGACGCTCCGCGTCCCTTTTAGAGCCGAACGCGGAGCGTCCGAGGGGGCGTTCCCACGCGGAGCATGGGAACGATCAATGTGATCAGCGGATAAAGTGGATCTTGCCGCTATCATCATTGCCCATGTAAATCCCATACACCCCGGCCTGACGCTCTTCGATATAGCGCTCGAGAATCTGCCGGATCGCCGGGTAATAAATCTGCTCCCACGGAATGTCTTCCGGCGCGAAGAACTTGTAATCCATGGTCTCCGGTCCGTACTGCCCGGTAATCTCCAGCGCGATCGCGCGGAAGATGATGTACACCTCGCTGATCTTCGGCACGCTGAAAATCGAATACGGCGAAACGATTTCCGCGCGCACGCCGCTTTCTTCCCAGACTTCACGAATGGCCGCTTGCTCAGTGGTCTCGCCGCTTTCCATGAAACCGGCGGGCAGCGTCCAGGTGCCCGGGCGCGGCGGGATCGCCCGTTGGCACAGCAGATATTTGCCGTCCTGCTCGATGATGCAGCCGGCAATGATCTTCGGATTGACGTAGTGGATGTAGCCGCAGCCGCGACACATCAGGCGCTCGTGCGTATCGCCCGCCGGTATCTGCTGACCGAGGTCAGGGCCACCGCATTTCGGGCAATAGCTCGGGCTGAACATATCAGTGACCTATACGCGGTTCTTTCAATGCGATAGGCAGGGTCATCGCCGGCGTGCCTTTAACGACAGAGCCGGTCTCTTCCTGCTTGCGCTTGAGATAGTCGAGCGCTACCGCAGCAGCAGCGCGAACGTGATCAACACAGGCCTGATGCGCCACCAGCGGATCGCCGCTCTTGATCGCCTCGACCATTTTTTCCATTTCCTGATTACTCGCGCCGCGACGGTTTTCCTGCGACACCGAAGTCGCACGCAGGTAGCTGATGCGTGCCTGCAACTGACGCAACTGAGTCGCCGCAACATGGTTGCCCGAGCCTTCGAGCAGCACGTCGTAGAAACCTTGCACCGAGTCGATCACCTGTTGCAGTTCGCCGTCCTTGAGCGCCTTGCGGTTCTCGTCGAGGGCTTTTTCCAGGGCTTTGATGTCCTTGGCTTTGGCGCGCAGGGTGAACAGCTGCACGATCAAACCTTCGAGTACGCAACGCAGTTCGTAGATGTCGACGGCATCGGCGAGGGTGATGATCGCCACGCGCGGGCCTTTGGCATCGGCGAACTCAACCAGACCTTCGGATTCCAGGTGACGCAAGGCCTCGCGCACGGAGGTGCGGCTGACGCCAAGGCGATCGCACAGATCGCGCTCGACCAGACGATCACCGGGCATGAGCTGGAAATTCATGATCGCGCTACGCAGTTTATCCAGCACGATTTCGCGCAGGGTAACGGGGTTGCGATTGACCTTGAAGCTGTCGTCGAGTGGCTGGCGTTTCATGGGATCCGCTCTTTCGGTTGGCTGTCCATGCCAGACGGGCATCTAAACAGCCGAGGGGTTAACTGGGGCTTCGGCGTCGGCTTCGGCGAAGGCTTCACGGGCCAGCCGGAAACTGTCCACGGCTGCCGGAACGCCGCAATAAATGCCGACCTGAAGCAGAATTTCGCGTATTTGCTCACGACTCAGGCCGTTACGCAAGGCGCCGCGCACATGCAGCTTGAGTTCGTGCGGACGGTTGAGCACCGAGATCATCGCCAGGTTGATCATGCTGCGCTCCTTGAGCGACAAACCTTCACGACCCCAGACATGGCCCCAGCAGTATTCGGTGACCATTTCCTGCAGCGGGCGGGTGAAGTCGTCGGCGTTGTCTATCGAACGCTGCACATAGGCTTCGCCGAGCACCTGAGTGCGGATCTTCAGGCCTTTTTCATACTTCTCGTTACTCATCATTCCTCCCATCACCCAATTCCCCTGTAGGAGCTGCCGAAGGCTGCGATCTTTTGATCTTGCTCTTGAAAATCAAAGTCAAAAGATCGCAGCCTTCGGCAGCTCCTACAGGGAATTGAGTGTGGCTATCAGGCCAGGGTCGGCAACGGGCCGAGCTTGCCTTTGTGGTAGATCATCGGTGTCACCGGTTGCGCGGGCAGGATCAGGTTCTTCACCGCGCCAACGATGATCGCGTGATCGCCGCCGTCATATTCGCGCCACAACTCGCACTCGATGATCGCGGTGGCTTTGGCGAGAATCGGGTTACCGAGTTCGCTCAAATGCCACTCGATACCGGCCGCCTTGTCCTTGCCTTTACCGGCAAAGGCATAGGCCTCGGCGGTCTGGTCAGCCGACAGCAAATGAATCGCAAACTTCTTGCTGTCACGCAGAATCGGATAAGTGTCGGAGGCGTAGTTAGGGCAGAACAGCACCAGCGCCGGGTCAATCGACAGCGCGCTAAAAGCGCTGGCGGTGATGCCGACAATGCCGCCCTCCGGGTCAACAGTGGTAACCACCGTGACGCCGGACGGAAACGAGCTCATGACGTCTTTGTAAATGCCGGGTTCGATCATTTCGCAGGACTCCTAGCGCATCACAAACGGATCAGGCATTGGCGCCTGAGACAAGTTGATCCACACCGTTTTCAGTTCGGTGTAGGCCAGCACCGAATCGATGCCGCTTTCGCGTCCATAGCCACTGTTTTTGAAGCCGCCGATCGGCGCCATCGCTGACACCGCGCGGTAAGTGTTGACCCAGATAATCCCCGAGCGCACATCACGAGCAAGGCGATGTGCTCGGCCCAAGTCACGCGTCCAGATGCCGGCGGCGAGGCCGAACTGCGAGTCGTTGGCGATCGCCAGCGCTTCGGCTTCATCTTTGAAACGAATCACCGACGCCACCGGGCCGAAGACTTCTTCCTGCATGATCTTCATCGAATTGCGATCGCATTCGAACAGCGTCGGCTCGTAGAACCAGCCTTCGCCGAGATCGGTCGGACGCTTGCCGCCGGTACGCAAACGCGCACCCTCGGCGATGGCATCAGCGACCAAACCCTCGACCACTGCCAGTTGCTGCGCGGTGGCCATCGGGCCCATCTCGCAGTTGTCTTCCTGGGGGTTGCCGATGCGAATGCGTTGGGCGCGTTCGACCAGTCGGCTGACGAATTCGTCGTAGATTTCGTCCTGCACCAACAAGCGCGAACCGGACACGCAACTCTGACCCGACGCCGCGTAGATCCCGGCAATCGCGCCGTTGATTGCGCTGTCCAGATCGGCGTCGGCGAAAATGATGTTCGGCGACTTGCCACCCAGTTCCAGCGACAGCTTGGCGAAGTTCTCGGCGCTGCTACGCACCACATGCCGCGCCGTCGCTGCGCCGCCGGTGAAGGCGATTTTGCGGATCAGCGGATGGCGGGTGAGGGCGGCGCCGGTGCTCGGGCCGTAACCGGTGACGACGTTGACCACACCCGGCGGAATCCCGGCTTCGAGGGCCAGACGCGCCAGTTCCAGAATGGTCGCCGAGGCGTGCTCGGACGGCTTGATCACAATCGTGTTGCCAGCGGCGAGGGCCGGGGCGAGTTTGATCGCGGTCAGATACAGCGGGCTGTTCCACGGAATGATCGCCGCGACCACACCCATCGCTTCGTGCACGGTGTAGGCGAACAGATCGGGCTTATCCAGCGGCAGCGTGCCGCCTTCGAGCTTGTCGGCAAGACCGGCGGTGTAGTGGAAAAATTCGGGCAGATAGCTGACCTGGCCACGGGTTTCGCGGATCAGTTTGCCGTTGTCGCGGCTTTCCAGCTGCGCCAGTTGTTCTTTATTTTCGGCGATCAAGTCACCGAGGCGGCGCAGCAGTTTGCCGCGCGCGGTGGCGGTCAGGCCACGCCAGGCCGGGCTGTCGAAGGCAGTCTGTGCCGATTGCACGGCGCGTTCGACATCAGCTTCATCGGCGTCAGGCAGTTCGGCCCAGGCTTGCGCCGTGGCCGGGTTGAGGCTTTCGAAGGTCTTGCCGGAGAGGGCGTCGACCCATTCTCCGCCGATGCACATCTGGAAGCGTGCGAGTGTCATGCAACGATCCCCTGTATAGGGTTTTGTCGGGAGTGTGCGAATTGGAGAAATTCCAGCAGCGTCTGATTGACCAGACGCGGCGACTCTACGGGCATCATATGCCGTTGCTCGGCCAGCACGGCAACCTTCGCACCGGGGATGCGTCGGGCCAGTTGCTCGGCCATTTCCGGGGTCGAACCCGGGTCGAGTTCGCCGGTGGCGATCAGCGTCGGCGCCTGAATACTGCCCAAGTCGTCAACGCGGTACATGTCTTGGGTGGCGAACAATTCATAAGTGGTCAGATAGCCTTGCGGATCATTACCGGCGAGGGTCTGGCGGATCGCCGCGATCTGCGCCGGGTTGGCTGCCTGATACTCGCGGCTGAACCAGCGCGACAGCGCCGCTTCGGCATTGGCGTCCGGACCGTGCTCGGCTGCTTGCGCGGTGCGAGCGATGACGCCGGCTCGCTGTTCTTCGCTGCGGTTGAACACGCTGTTCAACACCACCAGGCTTTGCAGGCGCTCCGGGTAATGCAGGGCAAAGGCCCGCGCGACCAGGCCGCCCATGGAGAAGCCGATCACCGCTGCCTGCGGCAAATTCAAGTGATCGAGCAGCTCCAGCAACTGATCGGCGTAACCGAGCAGGTCGGTGCCGCTGGCCGGTCGCGGGCTGGCGCCATGGCCGAGCATGTCGTAGGCGATCACCCTGTATTGGCTGGACAGGCCGACAATCTGGCCGCCCCACATTTCTTTATTCAGGCCCACGCCGTGGATCAAAACCACGGGCTGGCCTTGGCCGGTCGCCAGGTAACTGGTGCCAGCCGGGGTGAGTTCAGCGGTGAGCCGAATCATGGAGCGCTCCTGCAATGCCTTTTTATTGTGATTACTGGGCTTTTTCGGCGGCCAGTTCTTCCAGATCGATGTAGCGGTTACCGATGCGCGGGTGCAGGCGACCACCGTCGGCGCAGCCCAGCACGACGACGATTTCGTCGGCACGCGGCGCGTCTTCGATCTGCATTTCCAGGGTGATGTAGTGCGAACGCTGACCTTCGTCGTCCTTGTGCATCATCGGGATCTGAATCGAAGTGCCCGGGCCGCCGCGCTTGTTGGTGAAGCTCAGGTAGCTTTTGGCGTTGACGGCTTCGCGGTAGTGGTTGCCGAAGCGCAGGGTGTGGATTACGGCGGAGGCGTGTTCGATCTCGCCATCAGCACCGACCACGGCGGCTTTGCCGTAAGCCTCGATCTTCTCGGCACCGCCGATGATGCCGACCAGACGCTCGACCATCAGCGCACCGAGGTCGGAGCAGTTGGCGCGGATCTGCGGTTTGAGGTCTTCGACGAAACCGTTGCCCACCCAAGGGTTTTTCATCACCACGGCGAGGCCGACCATGGTCACTGGCTTGTCAGTGGCTTTGCCGCCTTCGATGAAGGTTTCTTCGACATAGCTGACGATCTTGCGAATTTCGAAACTCATGAGCTGCTCCGTAGGGGGGATTGAGAGTGTCTGTGCGTCTGATGGTATACCATAATACCGATCATGCAAGTCCCCTCGGTAACTTTTGCCGTATCACCCCGGCGAATGGTCATGCATTCAAATCTCCAAGCCACCATGACCCCTTGTGGGAGCGGGCTTGCACGCGAAGGCGTTATGTCCGGCGACATCTATACCGGCTGACACGACGCCTTCGCGAGCAAGCCCGCTCCCACAGGGAAGTTCATTCGTTACAGAGAGCGGCTTTCGGTTAACAAAAGATAACGTGGCGCCGATTGTCAGACGTTTCGAAAGCCCGATAGGATGAGCCAGCTTCCGAAGTGGCTCTGGATTGCGGGTTTCAGGACTATGCTTCTGACCAGCCAACACCGGAGCACACTTGCGGCGCCCTTGAAGGCCAAATGGCCTAACAATAATAAATAGGGGAAGGTCTATGAGTCGTTGCCGCCCGCCGGCGTTACGCAACACCGCGTTGCTGGCCACAGCACTCTCTCTGCTGGGCTTTGCCACGTTGTCGGCACCCGTGATTGCCGCTGAGGCCCCGGCCGACGTGGTCTATGCCACCGAATCCAGCAAAGCCGCAAAAAGCCTGATTCTTGATGTCGTCCACGCCGGTGCGCGTTTGGTCGCGGTCGGGGATCGCGGGCACATCGTCTATTCCGATGACCAGGGCAAAACCTGGAAGCAGGCCAAAGTGCCGAGCCGGCAACTGCTGACTTCCGTGTATTTTGCCGACGACAAACACGGCTGGGCGGTCGGCCACGACGCGCAAATCCTCGCCAGCGCAGACGGCGGTCTGACCTGGACCAAGCAATTCGAAGACCTCAAACGTGAATCGCCGCTGCTCGACGTCTGGTTCAAGGACGTCAACAGCGGTTTTGCCGTGGGCGCTTACGGTTCGCTGATGGAAACCACCGACGGTGGCAAACACTGGGAAGACGTCAGCGACCGCCTCGACAACGAAGACCAGTTCCACCTCAACGCCATCGCGGCGGTGAAAGACGCCGGACTGTTCATCGTCGGCGAGTCGGGCAGCATGTTCCGCTCCGCCGACTGGGGTCAGACCTGGGAAAAACTCGAAGGCCCGTACGAAGGTTCGCTGTTCGGCGTGATCGGCACGGCCCAGGCGCAAACCCTGCTGGCCTACGGCTTGCGCGGCAACCTCTACCGCTCCAGCGATTTCGGCAGCACCTGGGAACAGGTCGAACTGAAGGCCGCGCGCGGTGCGCTGGAGTTCGGTCTGTCCGGCGCAACCTTGCTGCCCGACGGCTCGATCGTCATCGTCGGTAACGGCGGCTCGGTGGTCAGCAGCAGCGACAACGGCGAAACGTTCAGCGTGTTCAACCGTCCGGATCGCATCTCGCTGTCTTCCGTCACCGCGGCCGGCGACGGCAACCTGATTCTGACCGGGCAGGGTGGCGTTCACACCACTCAGCCAAACGGCGCCGAAGTTAATAATAAGAAGGCGGGGCTATGACTTCCTTAATCACTCCTCAGCAGGAAAAGGCGACGTTCCTTGAACGCCTGATCTTCAACAACCGCCCGGCAGTGATTCTGATCTGTCTGGTGGTGAGCATTTTCCTGTTCTGGCAGGCGACGCTGATCCGCCCGTCGACCAGTTTCGAAAAAATGATCCCGCTCAAGCATCCCTTCATCGAGAAGATGATGGAGCACCGTAACGACCTGGCGAACCTCGGCAACACCGTGCGCATTTCGGTCGAAGCGACTGACGGCGACATCTTTTCCAAGGAATACATGGAGACCCTGCGCCAGATCAACGACGAGGTGTTCTACATCTCCGGCGTTGACCGTTCGGGTCTGAAGTCGTTGTGGAGCCCGAGCGTACGCTGGACCGAAGTGACCGAAGAGGGTTTTGCCGGCGGTGAAGTGATCCCGCAGAGCTACAACGGCTCGCAGGACAGCCTCGATCTGCTGCGCAACAACGTGCTCAAGTCCGGCCAGGTCGGGCGTCTGGTGTCCAACGACTTCAAGTCGAGCATCGTCGATATCCCGCTGCTCGAGTCGTACCCGGATCCGCAGGATCAGGGCAAGTTGCTCGCGCTGGATTACCGCCAGTTCTCCCATGAACTGGAAGACAAGATCCGCACCAAGTTCGAAGCACAGAACCCCAACATCAAGATCCACATCGTCGGTTTCGCCAAGAAGGTTGGTGACCTGATCGACGGTCTGGTGATGGTGGTGCTGTTTTTCGGCATCGCGTTTGTCATCACCCTGATCCTGCTGCTGTGGTTCACCAACTGCGTGCGCAGCACCATCGCGGTGCTGAGTACGACGCTGGTGGCGGTGGTCTGGCAGCTCGGTTTGATGCACTTCTTTGGCTTCGGGCTCGATCCGTATTCGATGCTGGTGCCGTTCCTGATCTTCGCCATCGGTATCTCCCACGGCGTACAGAAGATCAACGGGATCGCCCTGCAATCCAGTGAGGCCGATAACGCCCTGACCGCAGCGCGGCGCACCTTCCGGCAACTGTTCCTGCCGGGGATGATCGCGATTCTCGCGGATGCGGTGGGCTTCATCACGCTGCTGATCATCGATATCGGCGTGATCCGTGAACTGGCGATCGGCGCGTCCATCGGCGTCGCGGTAATCGTGTTCACCAACCTGATCCTGCTGCCGGTGGCCATTTCCTATGTCGGCATCAGCAAGCGCGCAATTGCCAAAAGCAAGAAAGACGCAAACCGCGAACATCCGTTCTGGCGCCTGCTGTCGAACTTCGCCAACCCGAAAGTCGCACGCATCTCGGTGGTGCTGGCGCTGATCGCTTTCGGTGGCGGCCTCTGGTACAGCCAGAACCTGAAAATCGGTGACCTCGACCAGGGCGCACCGGAGCTGCGTCCAGACTCGCGCTACAACAAGGACAACAACTTCATCATCAACAACTACTCGACCAGTTCCGACGTGCTGGTGGTGATGGTCAAGACCAAGGCTGAAGGCTGCTCACGCTACGAAGCCATGGCGCCGATCGACGAACTGATGTGGAAGATGCAGAACACCGAGGGCGTGCAGTCGGCGATCTCCCTGGTGACCGTGTCCAAGCAGATGATCAAAGGCATGAACGAGGGCAACTTGAAATGGGAAACCCTGTCGCGTAACCCCGACGTGCTGAACAACTCGATTGCCCGCGCAGACGGCCTGTACAACAACAGCTGCTCGCTGGCGCCGGTACTGATCTTCCTCAACGATCACAAGGCTGAGACCCTCGATCGGGCGGTGGCTGCCGTGCAGGAATTCGCCAAGGACAACAACAAGGACGGTCTGGAATTCATCCTCGCGGCCGGTAATGCCGGGATCGAAGCGGCCACCAACGAAGTCATCAAACAGGCTGAACTGACCATCCTGATTCTGGTGTACATCTGCGTGGCGGTGATGTGCATGATCACCTTCCGTTCGTGGGCCGCGACCTTGTGCATCGTCCTGCCGCTGGTGCTGACCTCGGTACTCGGCAACGCGCTGATGGCGTTCATGGGCATCGGCGTGAAAGTCGCGACGCTGCCGGTGGTGGCGCTGGGCGTGGGGATTGGCGTCGACTACGGCATCTACATTTACAGCCGACTGGAGAGTTTCCTGCGTGCGGGGCTGCCGCTGCAGGAAGCCTATTACCAGACGCTGAAATCCACCGGTAAAGCGGTGCTGTTCACCGGTTTGTGCCTGGCGATTGGTGTGTGCACCTGGATCTTCTCGGCGATCAAGTTCCAGGCCGACATGGGCCTGATGCTGACCTTCATGCTGCTGTGGAACATGTTCGGTGCGCTGTGGCTGCTGCCGGCACTGGCGAAGTTCCTGATCAAACCGGAGAAACTGGCGGGACAGAAGGGCAACTCGCTGTTTGCGCATTGATCTGAAGGGCTGAAACGACAAAGCCGCAACCTTAGGGTTGCGGCTTTTTTTTGTGGCTCAAGATCAAGAGCCCCTCACCCTAACCCTCTCCCGGAGGGAGAGGGGACTGATTGGGGGAGATTGGAGATTTACGCCGACTTGAACGGTTTGCTGTGAATCCATAATCGACTCGGTTTTTCAGGTCGATGTATGACGAAGCACAACTCGGTCAGTCCCCTCTACCTCTGGGAGAGGGCTAGGGTGAGGGCAGAGGATCTCAAGCGTTAAGTGAGTTCAGCGCCAAGCACAACACTCAAAGCACTACGCGCATCATCCAGCTGCACCAACGTCGCATGCCGCGCGCCAAGGGCATCGCGGTTCTCAATGGCAGTCAAAATCGCCTTATGCCGCGGCAACGCCAATTCATGCAGATTCGGCCGCTGATTCGAATGCTTCAACGCCTCGGCAATCGCCACCGACAACATGTTGCACAGATTCGCCAGCAAATCATTGTGCGTCGCATCGGCAATCCGGCTATGGAAATCCAGATCCGGCTGCAACAGCGCTTCCGGCGTCGGCGCCGCTTCCATGCGCTGATACGCTTCACCAATCGAAGCAATATCCGCCTCGGTCGCATGCTGAGCGGCCAGGGCGGCTGCCGCCGGTTCAATGATGCTGCGCACACTGGTCAGCACATTGAAGAATTCATTTTGCGGGCTGCTTTGCATCAGCCAGTGCAGCACGTCCGGGTCGAGCATGTGCCACTCGCGGCGTGCCTTGACCACCGTGCCCACGCGCGGCCTGGAATACACCAGACCCTTGGCCACCAGCACTCGCGTGGCTTCACGCAACACCGGGCGGCTGACCGCGTACTCTTCGCAGAGCAAGGCTTCGGCGGGCAGTTTGTCGTCGGGCTTGAAGCGTCCGGAGACGATCTGCATGCCCAGTTCCTGGACGATGCGCGAGTGCATGCTTTTGCGGTCGGAGGGTTTGCGGTAATCCATGGGGAACGGCGCGATCCTGAGCGATGGAGATGCCGCGCATCATAGCAGGCACGGCACTGTATTGAGGCAGACACAGTCGCCAAATGTGGGAGCGGGCTTGCTCGCGAAAGCGGAGTGTCAGCCCAGAATATGGCACTGACACTCCCTCTTCGCGAGCAAGCCCGCTCCCACACTGGGAATGCATTCCAAGGTAGGAGCTGCCGCAGGCTGCGATCTTTTGCTCTTAGTGGGAATGACGCGGCACTTCAGCCCCACGGCAACCCACCAGGAAGTCAAAGTCACACCCCTGATCCGCCTGCAGCACATGGTCGATGTACAACTGACGATAACCGCCCACCAACAATTGCTGCGGTGGCTGCAGATCCGCCATGCGCGCTGCCAGTTCGGCATCCGGAATATCCAGGTGCAAACGCCCGGTGGCGCAATCCAGCTCGATCCAGTCGCCTTCCTTCACCGTCGCCAAAGGCCCGCCAGCCGCCGCTTCCGGCGCCACGTGCAAGACCACCGTGCCGTACGCGGTGCCGCTCATCCGTGCATCGGAAATGCGCACCATGTCGGTCACACCCTGCGCCAACAGCTTGGCCGGCAAGCCCATGTTGCCGACTTCAGCCATGCCCGGATAACCCTTCGGCCCGCAGTTCTTCATCACCAGAATCGAATCTTTATCTACGTCCAGCTCCGGATCGTTGATCCGCGCCTTGTACATGTCGAAGTTCTCGAACACCACCGCGCGACCGCGATGCTGCATCAGTTCCGGCGTGGCGGCGGACGGCTTGAGCACTGCACCCAGTGGCGCCAGATTGCCGCGCAAAACGCAAATCCCGCCGTCGGCGCGAATCGGGTTGTCGAGGGTGCGGATCACTTCGTCTTCGCCATAGATCGGCGCGTCCTTGGTGTTCTCGCCAATGGATTTGCCGTTGACGGTCAACGCATTCGGATGAGGAATCAGATTGGCTTCTCCGAGGCGACGCAATACCGCCGGTAGACCACCAGCGTAATAGAACTCTTCCATCAGGAAACGCCCGGACGGTTGCAGGTCAACGATGGTCGGCATGCCGCGACCCATGCGCGTCCAGTCATCCAGATCCAGCTCGACGCCGATGCGCCCGGCGATGGCTTTCAAGTGAATCACCGCGTTGGTCGAACCGCCGATGGCCGCGTTCACCCGGATAGCGTTTTCAAAGGCTTCTTTGGTCAGAATTTTCGACAGCTTCAAATCTTCGCGAACCATCTCCACCGCGCGCATGCCGGACATGTGCGCCAACACATAACGTCGCGCATCCACCGCCGGAATCGCCGCGTTGTGCGGCAGCGAAGTGCCGAGTGCTTCAGCCATGCAGGCCATGGTCGACGCCGTGCCCATGGTGTTGCAGGTACCCGCCGAACGCGACATGCCGCCCTCGGCCGCAAGGAAATCGTCGATGGTAATGGTGCCAGCCTTGACCTGTTCGCTGAGCTGCCAGACCACGGTGCCGGAACCGATATCTTTGCCTTTGTGCTTGCCGTTGAGCATCGGCCCGCCGGTGACGACGATGGCTGGCACATCGCAACTGGCCGCGCCCATCAGCAGCGCTGGAGTGGTTTTGTCGCATCCGGTCAGCAGCACCACGCCGTCAATCGGGTTGCCGCGAATCGCTTCTTCAACGTCCATGCTCGCCAGGTTGCGGGTGAGCATGGCGGTCGGGCGCAGGTTCGATTCGCCGTTGGAGAACACCGGGAATTCCACCGGAAAACCACCGGCCTCGATCACCCCGCGCTTGACGTGCTCCGCAATCTGGCGGAAGTGCGCATTGCACGGGGTCAGTTCCGACCAGGTGTTGCAGATGCCGATGATCGGCTTGCCGTGGAACTGGTGGTCGGCGATGCCCTGATTCTTCATCCAGCTGCGGTACATGAAGCCGTTCTTGTCGGCCGTGCCAAACCATTGGGCGGAGCGCAGGGTGGGTTTCTTATCAGACATGATCGATTCTCTTATTGTATGACTATAGTGTTCCAGCTACGGCCTAATCTAAGCGTAAAATCCTACGTTTGGAAGTGTTGTTGGTGAATTAGTATTACTATATAGTCGTTTTCGACGGAGGGATGGCCCTGGCGGTTTTCCGCGAGAGGCGTCCCCCGAGGTTCTATAAAAACAACAATCGGAGACCGATCTCATGAGCCAGGAACTGCGGCTAATCCGGCGCATAACGCTGAAACTGATTCCCTTCCTGATCCTGCTGTACCTGATCGCCTATGTGGATCGCTCCGCCGTCGGCTTCGCCAAGCTGCACATGGGCGCCGACATTGGCATCGGCGATGCGGCTTACGGCCTCGGCGCCGGGCTGTTCTTCATTGGCTACTTCCTTCTCGAAATCCCCAGCAACCTGATGCTTGAACGCTTCGGCGCACGCCGCTGGTTCGCGCGGATCATGATCACCTGGGGCGCCATCACCATCGGCATGGCCTTCGTCCAGGGCCCACACAGTTTCTACGTGATGCGCTTTCTGCTCGGCGCGGCCGAGGCGGGCTTCTTCCCCGGCGTTCTCTACTACATCACCCAATGGTTCCCGGTGCGCCATCGCGGCAAGATCCTCGGGCTGTTCATCCTTTCGCAACCGATCGCAATGATGATCACCGGACCGGTGTCCGGCGGTTTGCTCGGCATGGACGGTGTGTTGGGCCTGCACGGCTGGCAGTGGCTGTTCATCGTCATCGGCACGCCGGCGATCCTGCTGACCTGGCCGGTGTTGCGCTGGTTGCCGGACGGCCCGCAACAAGTGAAGTGGATGGATCAGGCGGAAAAAGACTGGCTGACCGGTGAACTGAAAAAGGATCTGCAGGCATACGGCCAGACCCGCCACGGCAATCCGCTGCATGCACTGAAAGACAAGCGCGTGTTGCTGCTGGCGCTGTTTTATCTGCCGGTGACGTTGAGCATTTATGGCTTGGGTCTGTGGTTGCCGACGTTGATCAAACAGTTTGGCGGCAGCGATCTGGTGACTGGGTTTGTGTCGTCGGTGCCGTACATCTTCGGGATCATCGGCTTGCTGATCGTGCCGCGCAGTTCTGACCGTTTGAATGATCGCTACGGGCATCTCGCCGTGCTTTATGTGCTGGGTGCGATTGGCCTGTTCCTCAGCGCGTGGCTGACCTTGCCGGTGGCGCAACTGGCGGCGCTGTGTCTGGTGGCGTTTGCGCTGTTTTCCTGCACGGCGGTGTTCTGGACATTGCCGGGGCGATTCTTTGCCGGCGCGAGTGCGGCGGCGGGGATTGCGTTGATCAATTCGGTGGGGAATCTCGGCGGGTACATCGGGCCGTTTGTGATTGGGGCGTTGAAGGAATACACCGGCAACCTCGGCTCCGGCCTGTATTTCCTCTCGGGGGTGATGGTGTTTGGCTTGATCCTGACGGGCGTTGTCTATCGCGTACTGGAACGCAAACACGTGCTGCCGGTTGACCAATTCGCCGCCAGCGCACGAGGCGCAACCCGCACCTGACAGCCAAACGCTGGCCCCTTGTGGGAGCGAGCCTGCTCGCGAAGAGGCAGGTACATTCAACATTTGAGGCGACTGACACACCGCTTTCGCGAGCAGGCTCGCTCCCACAGGGGAACGGCGGTGTTTTTGAGGGAATAGGAGAAATTTCATGCATCTGGTTCAATTCGAATTAAGCAACCGCGAACGCCGTGTCGGCGTGGTCGACAACGGTGTGGTGCGCGAAGTACAGGACGCCCGCAGCGTGCGCGATCTGGCGCTCGCCGCCATCGAGGCCGGCAACACCCTCGAGCAGCAAGTGCAAACCCTCGGCCTCGGCGCGAGCCACGACTACGCCGAACTGCTGTCGCAACTGCGCATCCTGCCGCCACTCGATCACCCGGATCCGGCGCACATGTTGATCAGCGGCACCGGCCTGACCCACCTCGGCAGCGCCTCGGCCCGTGACAAAATGCACCAGCAGGCTGGCGACGAAGCGACGATGACCGACACCATGCGCATCTTCAAATGGGGCGTGGAGGGCGGCAAACCGGCGGCGGGGCAGGCCGGTGTGCAACCGGAATGGTTCTACAAAGGCGACGGCAGCATCGTCGTGCGTCCGGGCCAACCGTTCCCGGTACCGCCATTTGCCGAAGACGCCGGCGAAGAACCTGAAATGGCCGGCCTTTACATCATCGGCAACGACGGCAAGCCGTATCGCCTCGGTTTCGCGGTCGGTAACGAGTTCTCCGACCACATCATGGAACGCAAGAATTACCTGTATCTGGCGCACTCGAAACTGCGCAGTTGCAGCTATGGCCCGGAACTTCGCACCGGTGAATTGCCTCAACATCTGGCAGGCACCAGCCGCATCCTGCGCGACGGCGAAGTGCTCTGGCAGAACGAGTTTCTCAGCGGCGAGGCGAACATGTGCCACAGCCTCGCCAACCTCGAATACCACCACTTCAAGTACAGCCAGTTCCTGCGTCCCGGCGACGTGCACATTCATTTCTTCGGCACCGCGACCCTGTCGTTTGCCGATGGGATTCGCACCCAACCGGGTGACGTTTTCGAAATCAGCCAGGCCGAATTCGGCGCACCGCTGGTCAACGGCATCGTCCCGGTACCAGCGGCGTTTGAACCGGACAGCATCGGCACCCTTTAAGGAGATCCCATGACTCAGATTCTCGGTCACAACTACATCGGCGGTCAGCGCAGTGCCGCTGGCGACGTCAAATTGCAATCGGTCGACGCCACCACGGGCGAACAGCTGCCCCACGATTTCATTCAGGCCACGCTGGAAGAAGTCGGCGCTGCGGCCAAGGCTGCCGCTGCCGCCTACCCGGCGTATCGCAGCCTTAGCGCTGAGCGCCGCGCGCAGTTTCTCGATGCGATCGCTGATGAACTGGATGCCCTCGGTGATGATTTCGTCGCCGTGGTCTGCCGCGAAACCGCATTGCCGGCCGGGCGTATTCAGGGTGAGCGCGGACGCACCAGCGGACAGATGCGTCTGTTCGCCAAAGTGCTGCGCCGTGGCGATTTCTATGGCGCACGGATCGATTTGCCGCTGCCGGATCGTCAGCCATTGCCACGCCCGGATTTGCGTCAGTACCGCATCGGTCTCGGCCCTGTAGCGGTGTTCGGTGCGAGCAATTTCCCGCTGGCATTTTCTACTGCCGGCGGCGACACGGCTTCAGCGCTCGCCGCCGGTTGCCCGGTGGTGTTCAAGGCCCACAGCGGCCATATGGCGACGGCAGAACTGGTTGCTGATGCGCTGATTCGCGCCGCCGAAAAAACCGCGATGCCGGCCGGTGTGTTCAACATGATCTACGGCGGCGGCGTCAGTGAATGGCTGGTCAAGCATCCGGCGATTCAAGCAGTTGGTTTCACTGGCTCGCTGAAGGGCGGTCGTGCGCTGTGCGACATGGCGGCGGCGCGCCCGCAACCGATCCCGGTGTTCGCCGAGATGTCGAGCATCAACCCGGTGATCGTTTTGCCGCAGGCACTGGCCGAGCGATCCGAAACCATCGCCCGCGATTTGACCGCTTCGGTGGTGCAAGGCTGCGGCCAGTTCTGCACCAATCCTGGCTTGGTGATCGGCATTCGTTCGCCAGAGTTCAGTGCGTTTGTGCAGCAGGTTTCTGGTTTGATCGGTGATCAACCGGCGCAAACCATGCTCAACGCGGGCACCCTCGGCAGCTACGGCAAAGGCTTGCAGAAGCTGCTGGCGCATCCCGGGATCGAACATCTGGCCGGCAATCCGCAGCAGGGCAATCAGGCGCAGTCGCAGTTGTTCAAGGCTGACGTCAGCCTGTTGATCGAGGGCGATGAAGTCCTGCAGGAAGAAGTGTTCGGCCCGACTACGGTGATTGTTGAAGTGGCGGACAAGGCGCAACTCAGCGCGGCGTTGCAGGGTCTGCACGGTCAACTGACGGCGACGATTATTGGTGAACTGGCAGACTTCGAGCGCTTCGCTGAACTGACGCCGCTGCTGGAGCAGAAGGTCGGGCGGATCTTGCTTAACGGCTATCCAACTGGCGTTGAGGTGTGCGATTCGATGGTGCACGGCGGGCCGTATCCGGCCACCTCCGATGCACGCGGCACCTCGGTCGGCACGCTGGCGATCGACCGCTTCCTGCGCCCGGTGTGCTTCCAGAACTACCCGGACAGCTTGTTGCCGGAGCCACTGAAAAACGCCAACCCGCTGCGCATCCAGCGCCTGGTTGACGGCAAACCAAGCCGCGAAGCCCTCTGACACACCACCCCTGTAGGAGCTGCCGAAGGCTGCGATCTTTTGATCTTTTTTTTTGATCGTTCCCACGCTCTGCGTGGGAATGCCTCTAGGGACGCTCTGCGTCCAGTGACGCGGAGCGTCACGGGCTGCATTCCCACGCTGAGCGTGGGAACGATCAGACATCAAAAGATCGCAGCCTTCGGCAGCTCCTACAGGGGGAGTGTGCTTCTTGAGCTATCATTGCCGGTTTCCCCCTGAAAGACTTGATTGCCATGACTGCCCAAACTCTTCTCAACGCCCTCGAACACTGCGGTATGGTCGAAATCGACGGCCTGCATGCCTTCGAATTCGCCCTCGACGAAGACGACAATCTGCACATCGAATGCATCGATGGCCGAGCGGCCAAGCATTGGGAATTTACCCCGGCTCAAGTTGCAGCGGCGACTTTTGATGACTCTCTGCAGAGCTGGCTGATCGTCGGCTATTTCAATGAAACCAAAGCGATCGGCGAACACCGCCTGGTGTGCCATGGCGATGTCGTCAGCAGCAGCGACGATGAGGATGACACTGATGAAAATGCGTAAATTCTGGCCGCTGCTGATGGCCGGCAGCGTAGGTGCCATGGGTCTGTCCACGGCATCGGCAGAAAGCTTTCAATTGTTGGTCGGTTCTTACACCGCCGGCACCAGCCAGGGCATCTATCGAATGAATTTCGACAGCGCCACTGGCCAGATCGACGCCAAGCCGCTGCAAGTGGTGAAGAGCGAAAACCCGTCGTGGCTGACCCTGTCCAAAGACCAGCATCGCCTGTTCGTGGTCAATGAAAACGGCCCGGGCCAGAAAGACCCGGTCGGCCGCGTCAGCAGCTATTCGATCGATCCGAAAACCCACGCCCTGACCCTGATCAATCAAGTACAGAGCCTGGGCAACGAGCCGACCCATTCGAGCCTCAGCGGCGACGCCAGCCACCTGTTCGTCAGCAACTATTCGGTGGTGGAAGATCCGGGCGGAACCCTGGCGGTGTTGCCCGTCGGTGCTGACGGCAAGCTGAAACCGGTAGTGCAAATGAGCGCGCACCCGGCGAGCCGGGTCAACCCGGAGCGTCAGGCGTCGAACCACGTGCACTCGACGATTTCCTCGCCGGACGGTCGCTACGTGTTCTCCAATGACTTGGGCGCAGACAAGGTCTTCATCTACCAATTCGACCCGAAAGCCAACCCTGATCTGCCGCTGACCCCGGCGAAAACCGCGTTCGTCGCTATGCCAGCCGGCAGCGGCCCACGTCATTTGCTGTTCAGCGCTGACGGCAAACATGCCTGGCTGACCATGGAAATGAGCGCGCAGGTTGCGGTGTTCGATTACAACGACGGAGTGCTGACGCAAACCCAGCTTGTCGATCTGGCCGCCGGTCAACCGACCTCGGACAAGGCCGGCGCGGCGCTGCACACTTCGGCGGATGGCAAGTTCCTCTACGTCAGCAACCGTGGCACTGCGAATCAGATGGTGGTGTTCAGCATCGATCCGGCGACCGCCCAGCTCAAAGAGCTGCAAAAGCGTTCGGTGGAAGGTGATCATCCGCGCGAATTCAGCCTCGATCCGAGCGGCAAGTTCCTGCTGATCGCCAACCAGAAGAGCAACCAGATTGTTGTCGTTGAACGCGACAGCAAGACCGGTCTGCTCGGCAAAACCGTGCAGAAACTGCCAATGGACGCCCCGAGCGACCTGAAGTTTATGGTGCGACAATAAGCCACAGGCCCCGGTTTACGGGGCCTGTCTCTTTGTATCAATCGCGCTGATATTCGGTAATGCTACAAAGCATTTCAGGCGAGTAACCGTCGAGCGTTAAGTTTGCTTCACAGCCCAACCGGGCAAGCAAGCCAACCGAACACGAGGGTTACCGCCATGAACTTCAATCTCTTCTCCGTTATCGCCGCTTCCGCCATCTCCGCCACCGTTGTGTTGCCAGCCAGCGCCAACGTTGAAATCAACAGCAAAAAATCCCACACCCAGAGCTACACCCAAAAATACCTGCAACAGAGCGCCAACTTCTACGCCGCCCTGGATCACAAAGCCCAACACTGAAAGTCCCTTTCTGCCTCCGCACCATTCGGGGGATTCACACGATCTCCTGTAGGAGCTGCCGAAGGCTGCGATCTTTTGATCTTAAACGTCAAAAGATCGCAGCCTTCGGCAGCTCCTACATGTTTGTGCACGTGTGGTTTGATCGTTCCCACGCTCTGCGTGGGAATGCCTCTAGGGACGCTCTGCGTCCAGTGACGCGGAGCGTCACGGGCTGCATTCCCACGCAGAGCGTGGGAACGATCCGTGAACACCGTCGCCCTCGTGTGCGTGAAGCACGGTCATAGGTTGTCTCAAACGCGCAAATAGACCGGCTAAATAATCAACGCAGCTGATGTTCACTATGGAAAACCCTGAGTGGTTGCCCGTGCTGTTTTGATCGATTCTGTGGCCATCGAAACATGCCCACGGGAGAACACCATGGCCAGCGCAATCATCACTTCAGCCAAACGCGGCGCCTACTTGGCCATCGGTCTTTACCTGGCCGTTGTACTGGTTGTCAGCATCGCCTCGCAGACGGAACACAGCTTCGACGCACCGATCGACGTCGCCCATCCCGGCATCCAGTTCGAAGTCCGCTCGCAGAGCGTGATGGTCGACCGGGCTGAACTCGCAGGAGTCGGCGGCGCATGAAAGGCTACAGACTTTGGGTCATCGCCAGTCTGGCAGTCATGACTAACGGCGCTTCGCTACTGGGTGTCGGCCAAGGCTCGGTGGGCGGGCTGGCGCGGGCCATAGAGGCCAATCACAGCATTGCGCACAACATTGAACGGGCGAATACCCTGGGGCTGATGGCGGGGAATCCGCCGGTGAAGGTTTCGGCGGATTTCCTTGGGCCTTTCGAAGTGGATTGCATGGCGCTTGGGATGTGCAATGCGCTTGCCTAGACACCGCAATTCATTGTGGTGATGGAATTTATTGTGGCGAGGGGATTTATCCCCGATGGGCTGCGAAGCAGCCCCAAATCCTGCAACTCAAATTTGCCTGACACACCGCATAGAATGGTTTCACGACTGCTTCGCAGCCGAACGGGGATAAATCCCCTCGCCACAATAAATCCCCTCACCACAGGGTTGATCGTTCCCACGCTCTGCGTGGGAATGCAGCCCCGGACGCTCTGCGTCCAATTGGAACGCGGAGCGTCCCTCGAGGCATTCCCACGCGGAGCGTGGGAATGATCAATCAGGCAGGAAGTTGGGGGTTACTTCTTCATGATCGAGGTGAAGAGGTCGGACTCGAGGAAGTTGTGCAACCAAGCCTGCAGACGCGGGTAAGGCGTCTGCGCAAACCACTCGCGATCGACATGCGCGAACTGCCGAACAAACGGCAGCAGGGCGATATCCGCCAGGCTCGGATGATCAGGCAGCAAATAATCGCGATCCTGCAACAACCCCTCCAACCGCTGCAAAAACACCGCGCCCTGAGCCCGATAAACCTCCATTGGCTGCTCCGGATAACGCTCGGCGTACTTGTAGCGATTCAAATCCACCTTGAACCCCTGATCATTCGCCTCGATCAACTCGGCAATCCGCAAATCGCCATCAAGCAACCAACCCTGCGGATCATTCTGCGCCAGCGCCCAGCGCATGATTTCCAGGCTCTCATCAATCACCCGACCATCCGCATCCAGCACCGGCACCGTGCCCTTCGGCGAGATCGCCAGCATCTCCGCCGGTTTGGCTTTAAGGCTGACCTCGACAATCTCCACCGGCACGCCCGAATAACGCAACGCCATCCGCGCCCGCATCGCATACGGACAGCGGCGGAACGAGTACAGCGTATTCATTTCACCTCCAGGGTGCTCAAACCATTGCCCTGACGCTGCACCTGAATCTGCACCGGAATCCGTTCGTGCATTTCCTGCACATGGGAAATCACCGCGACCTTACGGCCCTGCGCCTGCAAACCATCCAGCGCATCCATCGCCAGTTGCAGCGACTCCGGATCGAGGCTGCCAAAACCTTCGTCGATAAACAGCGATTCGATTTTCAGCGTGCTCGACGCCATCGAGGCCAGACCCAGCGCCAACGCCAACGACACCAGGAACGTCTCGCCGCCAGACAACGAATGCACCGAGCGCAGTTCATCGCCCATTTCGGTGTCCATCACCAGCAAGCCAAGCATGCTGCCGCCGCGTTTCAGGCGATAGCGTTTGACCAGTTGGCGCAGCTGCACGTTGGCGTGATGCACCAGCAAATCGAGGTTGTAGGCCTGGGCGATCTTGCGGAACGTATCGCCGGTGGCCGAGCCAATCAGCGCACTGAGCCGCGCCCAACGCTGATACTCGGCATAGGCATCAGCAATCTGCTGCGCCAAGGCCTGATTGGCATTCTGCCGGCGCTGATCTTCGACCTGTTCGGCACGCAGTTCAGCGCATTGCTGCTCGCTGACGTTGAACTGGTTCTGCAAATCAGTCAGGGCCGTGGCGAGTTGCTCGGCATCAAGATTGCCGTTGTGCTGAGCTTGATGCGCGGCTAAGCGCTCGTCACGTTCTTGCAACAGCACTTTGGCTTGCTCGATGGCTTTTTCGTTTTGCTGCAAGCGTTGGCGCAGTTCAGCGAGTTGCGCGTCGTCAACCCGCAACAGATCTTCGAGGCCACCGTCATCCAGCTCCGGATGACGAGCGCGCCAGTCGGCAATCTTGCTGGCCAGATCCTTGTCTTCACTTTCCAGAGCCTGCAAACGTTGTTGCTGCGCTTTGAGTTCGGCGGCGATCTGCACAAGCTGCGTGCGCACACTTTGCAGTTCTTGGGCGGTGCTGGTTTCGGCGGCGCGCGCTTGCTCCACAGCCTGTTCCAGTTGCTGCTGCCACTGTTCGGCGCTGCTGTGCTCGCCGAGCAATTGCACCAGTTTCTGCTGGCACAGTTGCTGTTGCTCGGCCAGCGCATTGAACTGCTGTTCAGCGGTTTGTGCCTGCTGTGCACGGGTCTGCTGACGATCCTGTTCTTTATCCAGCGTCTGCTGCCGTTGCTGCTGTTCGCTCAGTTCTTCCTTTTGCTGATCGAGTTGCGTCAGACGCTCGGCGATCTGCCGGTCGAGTTGTACAAACGTCGCCGCCGGCTCCAGGCGCAGGGCTTCAAGGGTCTCGGCCGGCAGCAGAGGGCCGAACGCCGTCAGTTCTTCATCGAGGCGTTGACGGTCGCTGCTCAGTTCGCGCTGTTGATTGCTCAGGTGCTGCGCGGCTTGCTGATGCGCGGTTTCCGCCTGACGCAATTGTTGAGTCAGCCGCGCCGCATCCTGTTGCAGGGTGAGCAGGGCGCTCTGGCGTTGTTCGTCTTGAGTGATGCTCTGGTTCAATTGCTCGTTCTGGCGCATGAGCCAGGCGTCGCGTTTGTCGGCGTCCTGATTCAACAACTGCGCGGACAGCGGATGCGCATCGAGGCTCGGCGCGAGGGCCTGTTGCTGGTTCGCCAGTTGCTCTTGTTGTTGCAGCAGTTCTTTCTGCTGAGCAATGACAGCGCCGACGTCGGCGCGCAGTTCACTGAGTTTTTCCTTGAGCTGATCGACGACTAGCTGAGCGTTGGCCTGTTCGCTTTCATCGTGGCGACCGAGGCTTTGCAGCAGCGCTTCCGGCTGGTGATACGGGTGCTCATTGCTGCCACACACCGGGCACGGTTGATCGTCCTGCAACTGCGCGCGCAACTCTTCGACACTGGCACTGCGCGCCAGACGCTGGCGTTCAAGCAGTTCGCGGGTGACGTTGAGGGTTTGCTCGGCGACGGTCAGTTCGGCTTTGGTTTTGACGCCGTCCTGGGTCAGGCGCTCACGCTCCTGCTGCGCATTGAGCTGGCGTTGTTGCAACTCGGCGCCGCGCTTGTCCAGATCCTGTTGAGTGGCCCACAGCCGCGACAGGTCTTCGAAAGCGCGCAGTTGTTTGCGGTTGTCCTGCAACAGCGTACCGAGAATGCCGATTTGCTCGGCGACGGCATCCGGTTCGGCGCCGGCCTCTTTGAACAGTACTTCGAGTTGTTGCTTCTGGCTGGCGAGCTCTTCAGCGCTGCGCGTGGCGTTTTGTTCGAGGTTGGCCAGTTCGGCCTGACCTTTGTTCAGGCGATTGCCGATCAGCATCAACTGCTGGAGACGATCGCGATAGGCATTCCACGCATCGCTCAATGGCGCCAGATGAGCGCTTTGTTCCAGCTCAGCGGCGATGCGTTGCAAGCGTTCGGCGACCTGGCCCTGCTTTTCCTGCAAGGCTTGAATGGCGCTCTGGCCGTCGGTGCAGGCCTGTTGCGCAGTGGCTTTGGCCTCAGCGCTCGCGGCCACATCTTTGGCCAGACGGGCGAGGGTGCTTTGCTCTTCGAAGGCCTGACGCAACAGCGGCGCGTTTTCAGACTGGCGTTGCTGCGCCTCGGTCAGTGCGACTTTGGCTGTCTCAAGATTCTGCTCGAGTTGCGTCTGACGTTCAGTCAGTTCGGCGTGCTGGCGGGTGTGCTCGGCAATCTGCGCGGCCAACGGCGTCAACAACGCATCGAGTTCGGTTTTGCGGGCGAACTGGTGCCGTTGCGGGCCGAGTTGTTCCAGACGCGTCAGCTTGATGCGTTCGCCGGCCAGCGCTTCCGATTGTTGCTGGGCGCTGTGCAATTGCTCGCTGGCGGCTTGCTGCGCGTCCTGCAACAGCCGCAAATCCTTGAGCCAACTGTGTTGCTGCTCCAGTTGCTTCAATTGTGCCTGCTGCAACTTCAATTGTTGCTGGGCGGCGTTAAAGCGTTCATCCAGCTCGGCGCGCGCTTCGGGTGCCAGCGGGGTAACGCCAGTGGCCTGATCCTGCAACAGCTTGTGCGCTTCGCGGGCCTCTTTGGTCTTGTCGAATGCACGACGGCCGAGGCGGGTATACAGCGCGGTGTCAGTGAGTTTTTCCAGCAGTTCGCTGCGGTCGTTGTCGTCCGCTTTGAGGAACGCGCTGAACTCGCTCTGCGCCAATAGCACGGCGCGGGTGAACTGTTCGAAGTTCAGGCCCAGTGCGGCTTCCAGTTGGGTTTTGTATTCGCCTTTCTGGCTGGCGAGCAGTTGATCCTGATCGATGTCGCGCAGGCTCTGACGACTGGCCTGCAACTTGCCGCCAGCCTTCTCGCGAGCGCGGTTGGCTTCCCAGCGCGCCCGATAGCGACGGCCATCAACTCCGACGAAATCCACCTCGGCATAGCCTTCGCCGGTGCCGCGACGCAGCAAAGTGCGCGGGTCACCCGTGGCGATCTCACCATCAGCATCGGGCACTTTGGCGTCACGGCCGGTGTTGTTCAGGCGCGGAACAGCGCCGAACAGCGCCAGGCACAGGGCGTCGAGCAGGGTACTTTTACCGGCGCCGGTCGGCCCGGTAATCGCGAACAAACCGGCACTGGCCAGCGGTTCAGCGGTGAAATCGATCTCGAACGGCCCGGCCAGCGAAGCGAGGTTTTTCAAACGAATAGCGAGAATTTTCATGGCTGCTCGCCCTCCAGTTGCACGTCTTGCAGCAGTTCGGCGAAGTCCTTCAGCGTCTGCTCGTCGACCTCGCTGCCGTAGTTGTCGAGCCAGGCGCGGCTGAACAATTCCTGCGGGGTGAGTTGATCGAGTTCGATCAGCGCGGTGCCATCCTCCTCGCCGTCAGCGCCACGCTTGCCGGCGTATTCAGCGGCGATGCGCACCAGGCGCACCGCTTTGCCTTGCAGGGCGTTTTCCACTTGATGGCGCAGATCCGGCTGCGGCTCGTCGAGGGTCACACGCACTTCCAGCCATGGCTGGCGCTGGGTTTCGGCGAGCAGGTCGATGTTCGGCAGGTCGGCCAGTTGCAGCAGAATCTCGGCCAGCGGTGCCGGGCCGATGCGTTGCAGGTTGACCGAACGCGGGATCAGTTTTGGCTCGACGCTGACCAGGGTTTCGCCGTCGAGGGTGACGTCGAGGATCTGGTGCTGATAACCGATCTCCGAGAACGACAACGGGATCGGCGAACCGCTGTAGCGAATGCGCTCCTCACCGTTGACCTTCTGCGGCTTGTGCAAATGGCCGAGGGCGACGTAGCTGATGCTCGGCCCGAACAGACTGGCAGGCAGGGCTTCGGCGTTACCGATGATCAGGCTGCGCTCGGAGTCTTCCGAGACCGAACCACCGGCCATGTGCGCGTGGCTGATGGCGATCAGCGCCTGACCCGGTTTGCGTTTGGCGTTGGCCGCTTCGATCAGCCATTCATGCACCTGACCGATGCCACGCAAATAGTTGTCGCCCAGATGCGCACCGGTGACTTCGGCCGGGCGCAGGAACGGCAGCGCCAGGCACCACGCGGCGATGTCGCCTTTGGCGTTCGGCAATGGCAGCAGCAGACGTTCGGAATCGAGCTGGCCGTCATCCAGCCACAGCACGCGACCCAGCGCATGGGTGCGCAAGCGGCGCATCAACGGCGCGGGCAGTTCGATGCGCGAGCCGGAATCGTGGTTGCCGGCGATCATCACGATGGTCAGCAAGGGCTGCTGCTCGTGGGCGTTGACGATGAAATCGTAGAGGCATTCCTGGGCTTTGACCGGCGGATTGACCGTGTCGAAGATATCCCCGGCGATCAGCAGCACATCCGGCTGCGCCAGTTTCAATTGGCGCAGCAGCCATTCGAGAAAACAGGCGTGCTCGAAATCGCGCTCCTGACCATGCAGGTTTTGCCCAAGGTGCCAGTCGGAGGTGTGAAACAGACGCAAGGCGGACTCCGCAACAAAAAGAGATGATGGCCGCGCGGGAATGAAGAGGCGGCGAAAGAGGGGGAGAGTTTACTGGCAAAACCACACCCTGTGGTCGAAGTCAGTCTGTTGGAATAAAGATGCAGGTTTGCAAGGGAGCCCTGTGGCGAGGGGATTTATCCCCGCTGGGCTGCGAAGCGGCCCCAAATCCTGTAACTGAAATATGCCTGACACACCGCATGGTCTGATTTTGCGGCTGCTGCGCAACCGAACGGGGATAAATCCCCTCGCCACAGGGGGGGCTCCTACATTCTCGAGAGGGGTTTACTTCGGGTAGAGCGGTGGCAAGCCGCTGTCGCCCACCGGGTCGTGCACGCGCTCGGCGGTCGGAATCGTGCGGATTGCTCGCCACAAATCCTCGCCCTGCCAATGCTGCCCCGTTTCGCTGTAGAGCGCGCCATTGAGACCATCCAGCGCATCCGACAACGGCACAAACCGCGCCGCCATGTCCGCCAGCGTCTCCGGCTGCTGCCGCGCCCAGGCATCCAGCGCCTGCCGCGTTGCCTGCGGGTCATTGGCCTGGCTCGCGCGTTTGATGTCGTCGAGCAACGTGCGCGGGCTCGGGCCGGTTTGCGCAGCGCGCAGGATCGCCGGCTGCCAGCGCGCTCGCCACCACAGACCAAAGCCGAGCAGGGTGGTGCAGGCCAGTATCAGCGTGCTGAGTTTCCACCACCACAGCGTGTCGTTATCGACAATCCCCGGTTGCAGATTGCCCGTCGGCGTATCGATTTGCAGGCTCGGGTTATTGGCGACTTGCAGGGTGCGCGCGGGCAGGCTGCTGTGTTCCAAATGATCTTCGAAGGTGTTCCACCACACCACGTCCACCGTCGGCAGATCAATCGAGCCGCTGCGGCTCGGCACCAGCGCTTCGCGTTCTTCACGGCTGCCGATCATGCCGCGGTCGTTGCTTTGATTGCTCAGCACCGGTTGATCGGGGTAGCGGCGCAGGCCGTTGACGTCGGTGGCGGGCAGGGCGGGCAATTGCGATGCGGCCAGACCTTCGACTTTCAGGGTCAGGCTGCGGGTCAGCGAATCACCGATTTGCGTGTGTTCCGGCTCCGGATTCCAGCTCTCGCTCAGGCTCAGGCTGCGTGCCGGCAACCACGGTGCATCAGCAGGATACGTCAGCGGTTTGGGCTTGACCGTCAGCGGAATCTCCGAAGAGGTGACGCGCATCAGCTTGCCCGGCTTCGGTCCCTGTGGGCTGGCGTCCTGGGCCGGTTGCGTGTCGACCAGCGTGGCGCTGAAGGTCTGCGGGGTGATCGTCAGCAAACCGCTGTGCTGCGGATAGATCGCGTAGCGCATTTCGATGACGCCGTGGCGCACACCGTTGATGTCTTTCTCGTAGGTGCGCGTGTCGCCGAGCTGCTCAACCCGCGCATCGACGATTTGCAGCGGCGACAGGCTGCTGTCGTCGTACAGCGAAACCGAGTGATAGACGCGCACAGTCAGGATCGCCTGCGCCTGCACATACACGCTGGACTGATCGAGACTGGCTTCGATAAACACCGGATCAAGGCTGTTCTTGTCTTCGCGGGTGTCGCTTTCGACCACTTGCACGGTGATCGGCTGGCTCTGCACCTCGCCCATTTGCAGCGAGGGAATCACCACGCTGCCGTTCTCTTTCGGCAGCAACGTGATGATCCAGCGTGTGGTCGCGCGGTTGTCGCCGTTGAGGGTATTGAGCTGGTTGACCTGCCGCGTGCCGCGCACTTCGAACAGCGGCTCCAGCGGGGTCAGGTCGGGTTTGCCGAACTGGGTGACGTCGCTGATTTCGAGGGTGAGCTCGACCGTCTCGCCGGAATTCAGGCGACTGCGATCCACACTGGCGATCAGCTCGGCCGCGTTGGCGGTCGTGCAGAGCAGCAGGGGCAGCAAGAGAGCGGTGAAGCGGGTCATCGAGTGTTTTCCTGATCCTGATGTTGTTGCTGTTCGTACCAGAATTTGCGTCGCAGCAGTTCGCCCGGATCATCCGGGATTTTGCCCAGCCATTGTTCCAGTGCCTGACGTTGCTCGCCTTCAAGGTTGTCTTCGGTCGGGCGCAGCGTCGGCACAGTATTGGTTTCCTCTTCCTCATCGTTGCTGCCCGGCACCTCATTCGGGCCTGGCTGCGGCGGTGTGGTCGGCGGCGGTTCACTGGCAGACTCGCCGGATTGCGCCTCACTCTGGGTTTCGCTTTTCACCGCTGGCGGCGGCGCGGTCGGCGGCGGCGGTTCACCGCCCGGCAGATTCTGTTCGGGCTGCTGGCTTTCCGGATCGACCGGTGGCGGGGTGTTTTTCTGCTTCAGCAGATTTTCCACCAGCGCCTTGTTGGTCTGTGCCGGACGCAGATCCGGTTGCAGCTCCAGCGCCTGTTCATAGGCGTCGATCGCCGCGTCCAGCTCACCGCTTTTCGCCAAAGCGTTGCCACGATTGTAGTGGGCGCGGGCATCGCTGCCTTCGGCAAAGCGCTGGGCGGCGCCACTGTAGTCGCCGGCCTCGTACAACGCCACCCCTTGCCACTGGTGATCGTCAAAATGTTCTGCGGCTTCGGCAGGGCGTTTCTGTTTGAGCAAGTGCAGGCCTTGCTGGTCGGGGCGCAACCACAAGTCTTCGAAGTCGAAAGCGTAGCTCGGCTGCGGCAGGCAGAACAGCAGCGGCAGGCAAAACAGCCAGCCACGCCGCCCGGCACAGGCAGCGAGCAGCAGCAGTGGCAGCAGCAACCAATAACCCTGGTCGGCCCACGTGTCGAGGCGCACGGTTTGGCCATCGCTGCGCAAACTGCGCGGGCCGTTGAGCAGGCCGAGTGCGCCGAGATCGGCTTCATCCAGACGCGCCGCGTGGTAGTCACCGCCGACGCTATTAATGAACGCCGCCAGGCCCGGGCTGTCGAGTTGCGGCACACGGATCGCGCCTTGTTCGTCCTTGAGGAAACTGCCGTCCTCCTGCGCAATCGGCGCACCTTCGGCGGTGCCGATGCCGAGCATCAACAGTTGCGCCGATTGCCCGTTGAGCGCACGGCGAATGCCTTGCCGTTCATCTTCGCTCAGCGACGAGCCGACCAGCAGAATCCGCCCTTGGCCGAGTGCACCTTGTTTGAGTAAATCCAGCGCTTTAGCGACGGCGAGATCGGCGCGATGACCGCTTTCCGGCATCAGCGACGGCTTCAGCGCGTCGAGCAGATTGCGGCTGGTCGCCAGATCATCCGACAGCGGCACCAGCGTGTGGGCGCTGCCGGCGTAAACGACGATGGCGGTCTGCGCATCGCTGCGCGCCTGCAACAGGTCGAACACCTTGCGCCGCGCTTGTTCCAGTCGCGTCGGTGGTGAGTCGGTGGCGAGCATTTCCGGGGTCAGTTCCAGCACGATCACCAACGGATCGGCGGGTTTTTGGCTGGTCTGTTCGACGCGCTCCCAGCTCGGCCCGAGCAACGCCAGAATCGTCAGCAGCCACGCCACGCCAAGGGCCACCCACGGCAGTTTGCTGTCGCGACCGCTGCCGCCGCTGAGCAGAGTGGCGTGGAACGCCGGCGGCAGGATCATCTGCCAGCGTCCGGCGCGTTTTTGCCGGTGCCAGAGTTGCCAGATCAGCCAGCCGAGCAGCGGCAACAGCAGCAACCACCACGGACGGAACCAGTGCGGCCAGAGGGCAATCATCGGCGCCTCCGCAGACGCAGGCGTTTGAGACGCTCGCGCCAGTCAGGCAGCGGACTTTGCAGATTAAGCTCCTTGTTGAACAGGCGTTGCAGCGGGTTGTCCGGCCACAATTCGCGGGCGACCAACAACAGGCTCAACCACAGCGCCAACGCCAGTGGCCAGTGATACAAGGCTTGCGCGGGACGTGCCTGGGTCGGTTGTTGGGTCACCGGTTCGAGCTGGTCGAGGGTGTCCTTGATCGCTTGCAGTTCCTGGCCATCATGCGCGCGGAAGTATTGCCCGCCGGTGACTTCGGCGATTTCCTTGAGCGCCGGCTCGTCGAGATCCAGGCTTGGATTGACGCCGAGCAGACCGGTCGAACCGCTGTCCTCAGGATTGGCGCCGATGCCGATCGGGTAAATCTTCACGCCTTCACTGGCCGCCAGTTTTGCCGCCGTCAACGGATCGATTTCGCCGCCATTGTTGGCGCCGTCGGTGACCAGAATCAGCACACGGCTTTGTGCCGGACGCATGCGCAAGCGTTTCAGGCCCATACCGATGGCGTCGCCGATGGCGGTGTTCTTTCCGGCAATGCCGATGCGCGCCTCATCGAGCCAGACGCGCACGGTGTGGCGATCAAAGGTCAGCGGTGCTTGCAGGTAGGCCTGACTGCCGAAGAGGATCAAGCCAACGCGGTCGCCGTCACGGCTTTCCAGGAAGTCACCGAGCAGATGCTGCACCAACGACAGGCGACTGACTTCTTCGTCCTGCCACTGCATGTCGGGAAAATCCATCGAGCCGGACACGTCCACCGCCACCAACAAGTCTCGGCCACTGGCGGCAATCGGCAGTGGTTCGCCGAGCCATTGCGGGCGCGCAGCGGCGGTCAGCAGTAGCAACCACAACAACATGAACGGCGCTTGCTGGCGCCATGCGGGCAAATGGGCGCGGGCACGACGGCGGGCGAGGCCTTCGAGGTCGGACAGAAAGCTGACTTTCAGCGCCGGTTCGCCGCTGTCGGCCACCGGCAATACGAGGCGCATCAGCCACGGCAGCGGTAACAGCAGAAAAATCCACGGCCAGGCGAACTCAAACATGTTTGCGAATCCACGTGTCGACGGCTTGGGTCAGGCCGGCGATGGCCTTGTCGTCGAGTTTGCATTCCGGTTTGTACGCGCCTTCGACCAGCACCATCCAGCGCGTCAGGCCAGCGGCGGGGCAACGGTTGTCGAGGAACGCCAGCCATTTTCGGCCATTAAGGGTGTGGCTCTGGCTGTAGGGATAGTGGTTGCGGCACAGGCGTTTGAGCAGGCCATTGACCTGTTGCAGCCACGCGCCGGCCGGGGCGCCGTCGTAGGGTTTGGGCATCTGCGCCAGTTCTGCGAGGGCAGCGACGCGCACCGGATCGAGTGGCTGTTCAGCGCGCACGATCGGGCGTTTCTTCATGGGAATGAAACGGCGCAGGCGCCACACGGCGTAACCGAGCAGCGGCAATAACAGCAGGAGTAACCACCAGCCCGGCGCCGGAGGCCAAAAGGCAATCGGCGGCGGCGAGATCAGCGGTTGCAATTGGTCGAGGCCGTTCATCGACCTTTCCCCGGACGCTGCGGATTGAGGAATTCGCGCATCTGTTCGACCATTTCACTCTGCGTGCTCAACGGCATCAGCAGCACCCGCAACTTCTGCGCGAGCAATTCCCAGCGAGCGATGCGCGCTTCGGCCTGCGCGCGATAGGTTTGGCGCAGATCGAAATTCAGCGTGTCGAGCTCAAGCTGGGCGCCACGTTCGGCGAATCGTAAAAGGCCGGCGGCGGGGAGGGCGTGATCGAGTGGATCGGATATCGGCAGCATCAGCAAATCGCAGTGGCGCGCCAACAAGCTCAGTTGTTGCTCGGCGCTGTCGGACAGCGCGCGCTCATCGCAAATCACAATGGCCAGACTGCCGGGGCGCAGCACTTCCCGGGCGCGGCGCAGGGCCACGCCGAAGGCATCGCGATCCGGCTCACGTTCGCTGTGCAGCGATTGATTGACCTTGACCAAACGATTGAGCAATTGCAGCAGGCTTTGCTTGCTGCGCCGTGGTTTGATTTCGTAGTGCTCGTTGTCGCCGAACACCAGCCCGCCGACCCGGTCGTTGTGGCCGAGCGCGGCCCAGCCGATCAACGCTGCGACTTGTGCGGCCAACACCGATTTGAACATCAGCCCGGAGCCGAAAAACAACCGCGTGCTTTGCTCGACCATGATGAAAATCGGCCGTTCGCGTTCTTCATGGAACAGCTTGGTGTGCGGCTCTTGCGTGCGAGCGGTGACGCGCCAGTCGATGGTGCGCACGTCGTCGCCGGCCTGATACACGCGCACTTGATCGAAGTCGACACCGCGACCACGGAATTTCGAGTGATGCAGGCCGATCAGCGGGCTGCGCTGGCTCGGCGTGGAAAACAGCTGCACTTCACGCACCCGGTGACGCATCTCGATCAGCTCGGCGAGGCTGACGCGGATGCCCGGTTGGGAAGGCTGGGGGGCGTTCATGGGGGTCAAGCGACGGCTACGACGTCGAGAATCCGCTGCACCACCCGATCCTGATCGATGCCGGCGGCTTCGGCTTCAAACGACAAGATGATGCGGTGACGCAACACGTCGAACAGCACCGCTTGAATGTCTTCCGGGCTGACGAAGTCGCGACCGGCCAGCCAGGCGTGGGCGCGGGCGCAGCGGTCGAGGGCGATCGAGCCACGCGGGCTGGCGCCGTAAGCGATCCACTCGGCCATCTCCGGATCGAACTTGGCCGGCGTACGGGTGGCCATGACCAGTTGCACCAGGTACTCCTCCACGGCGTCGGCCATGTACAAGCCGAGGATTTCCTTGCGTGCAGCGAAGATCGCCTGCTGGCTGACCCGGCGCTCGGGCTTGGTCTCGCCATTCAGCGCTTCGCCACGGGCCTGCTGGAGGATGCGGCGTTCGACGGCGGCATCCGGGAAGCCGATTTTTACGTGCATCAGGAAGCGGTCGAGCTGGGCTTCCGGTAGCGGATAGGTGCCTTCCTGCTCGATCGGGTTCTGCGTGGCCATCACCAGAAACAGTGGCGACAGCTCGTAGGTGCTGCGGCCGACGCTGACCTGACGCTCAGCCATGGCTTCGAGCAGCGCCGATTGCACCTTGGCCGGGGCGCGGTTGATTTCGTCCGCCAGCACCAGGTTGTGGAAGATTGGCCCTTGCTGGAACACGAAACTGCCGGTTTCCGGGCGATAGATCTCGGTGCCGGTGATGTCGGCGGGCAGCAGATCAGGGGTGAACTGGATGCGATGGAACTGGGCTTCGATGCCCTCGGCGAGTTCTTTGATCGCTTTGGTCTTGGCCAGACCCGGGGCGCCCTCGACCAGCATATGGCCGTCGGCGAGCAGGGCGATGAGCAAACGCTCGATGAGTTTTTCCTGGCCGAGAATCTGCGTTGAAAGAAAGGTTCGCAGCGCCAGCAGCGCTTCACGATGTTCCATCGGTGACTGTTCCTGGAAAGGGGTGGCCACAGGCGTTCGGATAACGCCGGGGCTGGGGGCGTTACTTTAATCCATCGCGGGGGGTGGCGACTAACGGCATTTTGCGCAAAGTGCGGGAAATGACTGGGGGAATTGTTGGATTTTTGTAGTACCGGGGAGGGGTAGTGTTCTTTCGGACGCCTTCGCGAGCAGGCTCGCTCCCACATTTTGAGCGGCGTACATCCGTCAATGTGGGAGCGAGCCTGCTCGCGAAGGGGCCGGTTGAAGCACCATCAAGCCTCGTTGATGAAGGTGCCAGTCCCGTCGAGGATGTTTTTCAGGGTCTCGACAACCTCATCCAGATCAACCATATCCGGGTTAAAGCTGATCTCCAGCACATCATCCCCATTCAGCGCATCAGCATCCGCCGCGCCGATTTCAATCTTCAGCAGCGTCGAGGTCAATGTGACCTTGACGCCGTCCAGCGTCGATGGCTCGCCGTCCAGGGTGATTTCCAGCTCGTCCTCGTCCGGATAGCGGCTCATCAGGAACATGTCGCCCTTGTCGCTGTGGCAGCAGAGCATGGCCATGTTGTCTTCTTCGTCGTCGCATGGGTTGACGATCAATAGGGCGGTGGTCATTTGCATGGGGAATTCCTGATGGGCTAAAGCGGTAGACAGTGCGCAAAAAGTGCGATTTTGCCAGCCTGAGGGAATTTCTGCTGAAACATCGTCGAATGCAGGGCTCTTCTTAAGGACTATTCCCAGAGTCGAGTAAGAAAAATCCGCTGGCCTCGTAGGGTTTTTGAGAAGAATAAAAATTGCGTGAATTGGAGGCCTTTTCGCTTGTTTTGGCGGATGTTTGCCGTCAGATTTTGCTGTTCGAACGCAACGGAGTGCGATGGCCAACATGCAAAAAAGGATGTCTTTTGATGAAGCGATATTTCCAATGGGCGCAAGAAATCAGTCATCTGTCCGAGGAGCAGGTGGAACAGCTTTACCAGCGCTACCTCAACGGCGAAAAAACCGCCGACCTGATCGCCGAGTACAAACTGCCGGATACCGTACGCAGTGTGCTGAAAGTGCTGCCGCCGATCGTCAGTGCTGACCTGACATGCCCGTATTGTGAATTGCCGATGTGGATGCACCGACCCTCACGCGGCACTCCGGTTTCCCTGCGCAGTGCTTACAAATGTGTCAATTGCGAGCATCAATACTTTACCGCCGGTGCGGGCTCGCGGCGCAGCGTGTGTGGTTGTGATGCCTGTGTCCGGTTGCGCAAACAGCAACTCGCCGATCAGGCCGAACGTGACCGCAGTGATCTGGCCGCGCGCTACGGTACGCCAAGCCCACCGGTACCCTTTGCCAGTCTTGGATTCCAGCAAAAAGTAGCTCTGCTGGCGTTACTGGATGACGGCGGTCAAGGCGCAGGCGAACGCATTGCCGCGCTTGATGCTGAACTCCGAGGGGAAAAGCTCACGTCCACTGACACTTTCAGTGAAGAACTGGTGAAAGGTCTGCACGAGGCGGGCGCGTTGCAGGTCGATACGGCATCGGACATTCGGGCGTTCAATCGGGCCGACGAGTTCAGCATCAGCACGTATTCGGCCGTTTACTGGCGGGCCAATGTCGCGCTGGACGAAGGCGTGCGCTGCACGCGCGATATGCTCTATCTGGCCCTGTACGAAGAGTTGTCCGGGCCTGTGCTGCCGGTTTGGAAGCGTGAGTTGTACGCATTGATCTTCAGGCTCGCGCGGGAGGAATCCATTCAATACGTTCACCTGCAGGCCAATATGGTCGGCATGGCGTTCACCGCCGAAGCCCGCGCCGACTCGGTGATCGGCACGTTGCTGCAGAACTTCTCGGTCAGTCAGATTTACTACTTCGCCAGAGTCGCGGTGAAAAGCGCTGCGCATTTCTATGCCACCGGCAACTCCAAGGGCCGCACTCACGCCTCCAACACCATTCCGCGCAATATGCAGAGCACCGCGCAGCTCGCGTTGGCGGAGAACTGGCGCAAGGACAGCTACCGCGATACACGCGTGCCGCAGCCGGCCATGACCCGCCTGCTTTACGACGTCGTGCTCAAGGACAGTGGTGCCGGTTTTTCCAAGTCACCGGGGCTGTTCTGGCGAGACGAGTTTGTGCCTCGGTTTCTCACCGGTTCGCCGGTCGCCGCACCGCAGGTCGACTATCCGCAGTTGTTCTGCCGCGAGTGCGACTCCAGCAATATCGACGCCAGCATGGACAAATTGACCCTGCAGATGCAGTGCTACGACTGCGCCACCGTGAGCAAATTCCGGGCCTATGAAGAGTTGCCGGACTGATCCGTGTCAAAAGCCAGTGCTGAACCGGATGCCACGCTCAGGGTCGATAGAACGGCCCTGAGGGTTTTCGTTTCTGGATATGTAGCCGCCACGGGTCGGCGATTGGCACGAATGTCCCGTAAAACCGGGCATTCCCCCCGTCGTTTTCCGCCACGGCTGCTAGTGTTTACCGGTGCGAAAGCCTTCATTTACCTGCCTATGAACGAATATGTCGCAGCACCGCAAGCAGACACATTGTCGCAGCCATTAAGCTGCGCAACGGATGAGCACCCGTAAAGGCATTGTCGGCAAGCCTGGCAGTCGCTTTTGCAGATGCCCATTCAATGGAAGGTGAATGTGACCTGAGTGTCTCGTCCAGCTTCACCCACCTGTCCCCCTGTTTCCTCTGCCCGAGAATCAGGAACAGGGCGACACAAGCCCCGAAAGGGGTGTTGCACGCGACGCTTTCCATCAATAACAAGCTTAAGCGGAGTACCACAGATGGCGTTCTTCACCGCAGCCAGCAAAGCCGACTTCCAGCACCAACTGCAAGCGGCACTGGCGCAGCACATCAGTGAACAGGCACTGCCACAAGTGGCGCTGTT
>NZ_JBIVJB010000041.1:0-290 GCF_044750025.1 Pseudomonas sp. NPDC088885
GAACGTGCCCTGACCGTAGCCGCTCAATGCAGCGAGCATCTGGCCGGTCTGATTGTTGTCGCTGTCGATGGCCTGTTTGCCCAGGATCACCAGTTGAGGCTGTTCCTTGTCGACCACAGCCTTGAGCAGCTTGGCCACGGCGAGCGAGGTCAGATCTTCAGCGGATTCGACGAGGATGGCACGGTCGGCACCCAGAGCCAGTGCGGTACGCAGCTGCTCCTGAGCGGTGGTCGGGCCGATGGAGACGACGACGATTTCAGTCGCAACACCTTTCTCTTTCAGGCGTACGG
>NZ_JBIVJB010000041.1:300-38043 GCF_044750025.1 Pseudomonas sp. NPDC088885
CCGCCTTGACGCGAACCTTGACGTTGTAATCCACAACGCGTTTGACAGCTACAAGAACCTTCATGGATTCCTCGTTACTCTCCGGTGAAAAGAAAGTCGCCTAGGCGAACCTGGCGGTTGATGCTCATCGGGCTACAAGGGCACCTCTAAAAACGCCGGCTTGTACTCGGGATGATTTCACGTTGCGAAGTGCGTGACCGTTCGTCAGTGGTGACCATTCAGTCATTCAACTTCGCGGTGTGTAAACTGCGCGCCAGACCTGCGCTGCGCATCACCCTTTCTGCCTACGCCCTGTCTTTAGAGGTGCTCTTGAAACCGCCAGTCTGCCTACGACGAGCGCAAAACCGCCCGTATCTTGACCGGAACGCCTATTCCGGTCAATACAGCAAAATGACCATTCATAAGCCGCGCTTCTTTGATTTCTCTGGGCTGGAGCCAATTCAAACAAACGTTTGTATTGGACGCTGAGAGTGGTGTAGATATAATGCGCCGCCTAGAGAGAAAGGTGGGTTTCCCGATATTCCCTTTGACGTTAACGTAAAGGCAATTCGGATGCGAGATCGAACCTCCAAATTAGAAAAAAAACTGTGAGCCTTGAGTAGGAGATAGCCTGTGGAACGCGAATACATGGAATTCGACGTGGTCATCGTCGGTGCCGGCCCCGCTGGCTTGTCCGCCGCCTGCCGTTTGAAGCAGAAGGCCGCCGAAGCCGGTAAGGAAATCAGCGTCTGCGTGGTCGAAAAAGGCTCCGAAGTCGGCGCACACATCCTGTCCGGTGCCGTGTTCGAACCACGCGCTCTGAATGAATTGTTCCCCGACTGGAAAGAACTCGGCGCCCCGCTGAACACGCCCGTCACCCGCGACGATATTTTCGTGCTGAAAAACGCCGAAAGCGCGCAAAAAATTCCAGACCTCTTTGTGCCCAAGACCATGCACAACGAAGGCAACTACATCATCTCCCTCGGCAACCTGTGCCGCTGGCTGGCCCAGCAGGCCGAGAACCTCGGCGTGGAAATCTACCCGGGCTTCGCCGCTCAGGAAGCGCTGATCGACGAGCAAGGCGTGGTTCGCGGGATCATCACCGGTGATCTCGGCGTCGACCGCGAAGGCAATCCGAAGGAAGGCCTGTACACCCCGGGCATGGAACTGCGTGGCAAATACACGCTGTTCGCCGAAGGCTGCCGTGGCCACATCGGCAAGCAACTGATCAAGCGCTACAACCTCGACAGCGACGCCGACGCTCAGCATTACGGCATCGGCCTGAAAGAAATCTGGGAAATCGACCCGGCCAAGCATCAGCCAGGCCTGGTAGTCCACACCGCCGGCTGGCCGCTGGACATCATGGGCACCGAGAACACCGGCGGCTCGTTCCTCTATCACCTGGAAAACAATCAGGTGGTGGTCGGTCTGATCGTCGATCTTTCCTACAGCAACACGTACCTGTCGCCGTTCGACGAGTTCCAGCGCCTCAAGCATCACCCGGTGCTGGCGCAGTACCTGGAAGGCGGCAAGCGCATCAGCTACGGCGCTCGTGCGATCTGCAAAGGTGGCCTGAACTCGCTGCCGAAAATGGTCTTCAAGGGCGGCGCGCTGATCGGTTGCGACCTCGGCACCCTGAACTTCGCCAAGATCAAAGGCAGCCACACCGCGATGAAGTCGGGCATGCTCGCCGCTGAATCGGTAGCTGACGCGTTGTTCGCTGAAAAGGACGGCACTGAAGAACTGACCACTTATGTGGACGCGTTCAAGAAGAGCTGGCTCTACGACGAACTGTTCGCCAGCCGTAACTTCGGCCCGGCGATTCACAAGTTCGGCGCCATCGTTGGCGGCGGTTTCAACTGGCTCGATCAGAACATCTTCGGCGGCAAACTGCCGTTCACCCTGCACGACACCAAGCCGGATTACGCTTGCCTCAAGCTCGCCGCCGACTGCAAGAAGATCGACTATCCGAAGCCGGACGGCAAACTCAGCTTCGACAAACTCAGCTCGGTGTTCATCTCCGGTACCAACCACGAAGAAGAACAACCTTGCCACTTGAAGTTGAAAGACCCGAGCATCCCGATCAGCAAAAACCTGCCGCTGTACGACGAACCGGCACAGCGCTACTGCCCGGCCGGCGTGTACGAAGTGATCACCAAGGAAGACGGCGAGAAGCGCTTCCAGATCAACGCCCAGAACTGCGTGCACTGCAAGACCTGTGACATCAAGGATCCTTCGCAGAACATCACCTGGGTCACGCCGGAAGGCGCTGGCGGCCCGACTTACCCGAATATGTAAGTCGAACCGCTGAACAATCAGGCTCCCAAATCGGGGGCCTTTTTGTTGCCAAAAATTCCTTGTATCACCACAAAACAACTGTGGGAGCGAGCCTGCTCGCGAAAGCGGTGTGTCATATAAAGATGATGTCGACTGATGCACCGCATTCGCGAGCAGGCTCGCTCCCACAGGGGATATGCGGGGATCAGGCAGCGCGCTCGTCGCCCGGGCTGCGCTCGAAGTAGCGCTTATATTCGCGACTGAACTGCGACGTACTTTGATACCCGACCCGATGCGCCACCTGCGCGACGCCCAGCCCTTCTGCGACCAGCAACGTCTGCGCCTTCAACAAGCGTAAACGCTTCAGATACTGCACCGGCGACAGCAACGTGCTGCGTTTGAAATGCTCATGAAACGTCGACACGCTCATGTTCGCGCAACCGGCCAATGTCTCGACATTCAACGGCTCGGTGTAATGCGCATGCAGATGACTGATCGACGCCGCCACCCGCGCAAACTGCCCCTGCTGCTCGACCAACGCGCGCAACACATCCGCCTGCGGCCCGCGCAACGCGACGAACAATAATTCACGTACGCGCGCCGGCCCGAGAATCTGGCACTCCAGCGGATCGTGCAGGCAACTCAACAGCCGCTCGACGCAGCCACGCATGTCATCGTCGAGCACCACCGAGGTCATCGACTCCGGCGTCTGCGCCGGAATATGCCGCCCCGGCGCCAGCCCCATGGCCAACACCAGTTCACCGAGCAACACCCGATCAATCGCCACGCTCACGCCGAGCAACGGCGCATTCGGCAAGGCAAACGTCTCACACTCGAACGGCACCGGCAGCGCCTGAATCAGGTAATGCCCGGCGCCATATTCCATTGTCCGCGGCCCGAGAAACGCCAGTTTGCTGCCCTGGGCGATGATCATCAGGCTCGGCTCATAAATGTGCGGGCCACGGGCGACGTCGCAACTGGCACGCAACACTTGCACACCGGGCAACCCGGTCGGGGAATAACCATCGCGCAGCGCCAGCGGTTCGATCAGCGAAACCAGCCGGGCATTGGCATCAAGATGACGGGTTAATTGCATCAAAACTCTTCACTGAAAATAGGGCGGAAAAAGGCGATGAAAGCATGATGGCAGATCCTATTGCCGCTGCGGCCAATCAAACCCGCATGCCGGAGGATTAGGCATGAGACCCGGAGGAATCGTCATGGCCGGACTGCCAGTCGACGCCCAGAATGCGCCGCCTCACTTGTTCCTGCTTTTGCGAGGTTTCACATGTACACCGCCATCGGCTATGCCGCCCAATCGGCCACCACCCCCCTCGCCCCGATGAAATTCGAACGTCGCAGCCCGCGCGCCGACGACGTCGCGATCGAGATCCTCTACTGCGGCGTCTGCCACTCCGACATCCACCAGGCTCGCAACGAATGGGGTATCGCCGTTTACCCGCTGATGCCCGGCCACGAGATCGTCGGCAAAGTCACCGCGATCGGTGCGAATGTCACTCAACACAAGGTAGGCGATCTGGTTGGCGTTGGCTGCATGGTCGACTCGTGCCGCACCTGCGAAGCGTGCCAGTCGAACCTTGAGCAATACTGCCTCGAAGGCCCGACCATGACCTACGCCACCCCGGATCGGGTCGATGGCAGCAACACCATGGGCGGTTATTCCGACAGCATCGTCGTCAGCGAACACTTCGTTGTGCGCATTCCGGAAAGACTGGCACTGGCCAGCGCCGCGCCGATTCTTTGCGCCGGCATCACCACCTACTCACCGCTCAAGCACTACGGCGTCAAGGCTGGCGACAAGGTCGGGATTCTCGGCATGGGCGGTTTGGGCCACATGGGTATCAAGTTCGCCAAGGCCATGGGCGCTGAAGTGACGCTGTTCACCCGCTCGGCGAGCAAGGCTGAAGAAGGTCGTCGTCAGGGTGCCGATCATGTGATCGTTTCCACTGATGCCGAGCAGATGAAAGCGGCTGCCGGTTACTTCGACTTCCTGCTCGATACCATTCCGGTGCAGCACGATCTCAACCCTTACCTCGACACCCTGCGCTTCGACGGCGTGCACATTCTGGTTGGCCTGATCGAACCGATCGATCCGCCCGTGCATGCCGCCAAACTGGTATTGGGTCGCCGCATCCTGGCCGGTTCGCTGATCGGTGGCGTCGCCGAAACCCAGGAAGTGCTGGATTTCTGCGCCGAGCACAACATCACCTGCGACATTGAAATGCTCGACATTCGCCAGATCAACGAAGCTTATGCGCGCATGATCGCCGGCGACGTGAAGTACCGTTTCGTCATCGACATGGCGACGCTCAAGGTTTAAACCCGCTTAAACCTTCAAGCCAAGCTCCGCCGAGAGCCGGGCTGTGACTCCTTTGATCAGGGGAATCAGCTCGGCCATTTTCTCCAACGGCATGTACGGCACAGTGCTGGCGATACTGATCGCCGCCACGATGCCCTTGCTCGCATCGCGAATAGGCGCCGCCACGCAGCGGATCGACGGTTCGTTGTCTTCCAGATCGAAGGCGTAGCCACCGGCGACGTACTCGGTCATGCGCTGCTCAAGCTGTTCCCACGACTGCTGGGGATGCTGCGGCCAGAACTGACTTTTCCCACCCGCTGGCAGGCTGATGTCGTACAGCCGCTGCCAATCTTTCGGCGAGTCATCGAGCATCAACGCCTTGCCAATCCCGGTGCGCGCCAACGGCATGCGATGGCCGACCCGCGAACGCATTTCCGGGCCATTGCGCCCCGGATTCTTCAGCAGATACAGCACTTCATCGCCTTCACGAATGCCCAAATGCACGGTGTCGCCGGTCAGCGCCGACAACTCGTCCAGATACGGCCCGGCCAGGCTCACCAGCGGCAACTCTTCGCGTGCCTGGAAACCCAGTTCGATCAGCTTCGGCCCGAGCAGATAACCGACTTGTGGCACCACGCGCAGGTAGCGTTCATCGACCAGGCAACTGGCCAGACGATGGGTGGTGCTGCGCGTGGTGCCGATCAGTCGGGCAATTTCCTTGAGATCGCGGGCGCCACTGGCCACCGCTTGCACCACACCGAGGCCGCGCAACAGCGTCTGGGTGCCGGTGGGCGCGGCGTCCTTGGTTTTTTCCGGAGCGTCTTCCTGCATATCCAGCCTTTACCGTTGAGCGAGGGAACGGGCGGCATTATGGTCGCCCGACGCAGACCACTACAACTCGATACGCTCGACCTTGCCGACCAGCAGCACGTAGGACAAAGCACCGATCAATGCGAGCACCGCGATATACGTGATCGCCGGCGCGAACGAATCGCCGCTGGCGAGGAAGCCGATCACGATCGGCGTGGTGATCGCCGACAGGTTACCGATGAAGTTGAACACCCCGCCGGTTAATCCGAGCAGCCGTGCTGGCGCCAGTGTCGAAACCAGCGACCAGGTGATCGAGGCCAGGCCATTACCGAAGAACGCCAGCGCCAGAAAGGCAATCACCAGCGGCGTCGACTCAACGAAGTTGGCGCCGATGATCGAGGTAGAAATCAGCAGCCCGCCAATGATCGGCAACTTGCGCGCAAAGCCGACGGTGTAGCCGCGACGAATGAGGAAGTCGGAAAAGAACCCCGAGCACAACACGCCAACGAACGCGGCAAGAAACGGCAGCGACGCGAGCAGGCCGGACTTGATGAAGTCCATACCGCGATATTTCACCAGGTACGTCGGGAACCAAGTCAGGAAAAACCACAGCGTCGAGTTCAGGCAAAACTGGCCGAGGTAGATGCCCCACAATTTGCGTTTGGTCAGAACGATACCGAGATCGGTCCAGCTGAATTTGGCTTTGACCTTGGCCGTTTCTTTCTGAATATCGACCAGGCCACCGCCCTCGCGGATCAGGTCGATTTCGGCTTCGTTGGCGCCTTTGAAATCCCGTGGCTCGCGATACACCGCGTACCAGATCGCCGCCCAAATAATGCCGACAGCACCGGTCGCGACGAAGACCATGTGCCAGCCGAATTCGTGTTGCAGCCAAGCGAGTACCGGGGTCAGGAATGCCAGGCCGACGAATTGCCCGGAGGTGTAGAAACCGATGGCCGTGGCGCGTTCACGCTCGGGGAACCAGGTTGTTACAACGCGACTGTTGATGGGATAGGCCGGTGCTTCCAGCGCGCCGACGGCCATGCGCAGCACGAACAGCGCGATGAAACTGGCGGCGAAACCGAGCATCACCGTGGCAATCGACCACAGCAGTAATGCGACGCTATAAAGGATGCGCGGCGGCACGCGATCGACCAGCCAGCCGCCGGGGATCTGCATGGCAGCGTAAGTCCAGCCGAACGCGGAGAAGATCAGGCCGACGTGGATCGGGTCGATGCCCAGATCACTGGTCAGCGCCGGCGCGGCAATCGACAGGTTGCTGCGGTCGAGGTAGTTGATGACCACGGTGATAAACAGCAACACCATGATGAAAAACCGCTTGCGGCTGGGCGCGACTAAAGACGCCTGCCCGGTGAGGGTTTGCGGTTGCATGGGGAGAGCCTCTTTTTATGTTTATTTGAGGTCATGACGCAAATCTCCCATCCATGGAGATCACAACTGTGGGAGCGAGCCTGCTCGCGAAGGCGTCGGATCAGTCACATCGATGTCGGATGTGACATAGCATTCGCGAGCAGGCTCGCTCCCACAGGGAATTGTGGTGTGTCAGGCAGGACTCACCACTCGGCAAAGCTGCCATCGGCATGGCGCCAGATCGGGTTGCGCCAGCGGTGGCCAACAGCCGCGCGCTCGATCACGTATTCCTCGTTGATTTCGATACCCAACCCCGGCCCGTTCGGAATCTTCACGAAGCCTTTGTCGTAATCGAACACGCGCGGATCCTTCACATAGTCGAGCAAGTCGTTGCTCTCGTTGTAATGGATGCCCAGGCTTTGCTCCTGGATAAACGCGTTGTAACAAACCGCGTCCAGTTGCAAGCACGCCGCCAGCGCAATCGGCCCCAGCGGGCAATGCAGCGCCAGCGCGACGTCGTAGGCTTCGGCCATGTTGGCGATCTTGCGGGTTTCGGTGATGCCGCCGGCGTGGGAAGCATCCGGCTGGATGATGTCGACGTAACCTTCGCTCAACACGCGTTTAAAGTCCCAACGCGAGAACAAGCGCTCGCCGAGGGCAATCGGCGTGCTGGTCAACGGCGCCAGCTCTTTCAGCGCTTCGTAGTTTTCGCTGAGCACCGGCTCTTCGATAAACATCAGTTTGTATGGATCAAGTTCCTTCATCAGCACCTTGGCCATCGGCTTGTGCACGCGGCCATGGAAGTCGACGCCGATACCGACGTTCGGCCCGACCGCGTCACGCACGGCGGCAACGTTGGCCAGTGCCAGATCGACTTTCTCGAAGGAGTCGAGGAATTGCAGCTCTTCGGTGCCGTTCATTTTCACCGCAGTGAAACCACGGCTCACCGCCTCTTTCGCCGCACGCGCGGTGTCGGCCGGACGGTCGCCGCCGATCCACGAATACACACGAATCTTGTCGCGCACCTGGCCGCCGAGCAGATCACTCACCGACACGCCGAGGGCCTTGCCTTTGATGTCCCACAGCGCCTGATCGATGCCGGCCAGCGCACTCATGTGGATCGCGCCGCCACGGTAGAAACCGCCGCGATACAGCACCGTCCAGATGTCTTCGATGTTGCGCGGGTCTTTACCGATCAGGTAGTCGGACAATTCTTCGACAGCGGCGGCAACGGTGTGCGCGCGCCCTTCAACCACAGGCTCGCCCCAACCGGTCACGCCCTCGTCGGTTTCGATCTTGAGGAAGCACCAGCGCGGCGGAACGATGAAGGTGGTGAGTTTGGTGATTTTCATCTACTTGTCTCTCTTATTGGGATAGCGCACGCAGCGCCAGAATACTTAGCGAAGGGCCTTCCACGCGGCCACGTAGGCCTTGGCATTCACCGCCACTTGCTCCGGGGTCATGCCCGGTTTGAACAGGCCGGAACCGAGGCCGAAACCTTTCACGCCAGCGTCGATAAACGCCTGCATGTTGTCCGGGGTGATACCGCCAACCGGCGCCAGCACCGTCCCGGACGGCAACACCGCAAGCCAGGCTTTGACGACTGCCGGACCCATCTGCTCGGCCGGGAACAGTTTGAGAATGTCCGCGCCCTCCGCCAGCGCTGCGAAGGCTTCCGTTGGCGTAGCAACACCCGGCGACAAAAACAGCCCCGCCGCTTTCGCTGCACGCAACACCTTGGCATCGCTGTGCGGCATGACGATCACTTGGCCGCCGGCCTCCTTCACCAACTCGACCTGCTCCGGCGTCAACACTGTGCCGGCACCGATCAGGCAATCGGCGGGCAAGGTCTTGCGCAGGATGCGGATACTTTCGTACGGCGATGGGGAATTTAGCGGTACTTCGATGACGCGAAATCCGGCGGCATACAGGACTTCTCCGACAGCGGCGGCTTCCTGCGGGTGCAGGCCACGCAGAATCGCGATCAGACCGTTTTGCGCCAATGCTTGCTTGAGCATGTCAGGCCTCCAGTCAGGGTTAACGGGATGAGGAATCGATCAGTCCGGCGGCCAGCGCCAGTTGCCACAAACCACGCTCGGTGGCCTGCTCGGCCAGCGTCACCTTGGCGAAACCACAGGCGTCGAGGGCACGGCGGTAGCGCGCACACAGTTGCGCGTTGCCGATGAGGATGATCGAAGGAAGATTCGGGTTGTTGCGGCGTCGGCGTTGAGCGCTGGCCAGTGCGGCCAATTCATGGCCGATCATCAGACCGGACAGATAATCCGCCTGCGCCGTTGGGCTCAGTTCACCGGTCAGTCCCAGCGTGCGGGCACTGAACAAGGTCGACAGCACGCCGAGTTCGCCGTCCGCCGACTGCGCAATCTGCACGCCACGGTCAAATGCCAGAGCATCGAACGTCGCGCTGACTTGCTGGGTGCGGCCGAGGATGCTGTGTTCGCTGAGCACGGCGAACACTTCGCCGGTCATGAACGTGTCGAAACGGGTGATGCAGCCATCGACCACGTCCACCCACTTCGAATGACTGCCCGGCAGACCGATCAACAGATCAGCGCCCGCCTCGACCGGCAGATTCTGCAGAACACCCAACACTTGGGTTTCTTCGCCGCGCATCACGTTCGGCAAACGCGAACGCTGAATCACACCCGGCACGATATGCACGACGGTGCCGCGAATGCTGATAACTGTTTGTAGGGAGTTTCCGAGATTGGCGACGTTCGCCGGCGTCTCGCAGTAGGCCGCTTCACGCCAGCCCTGCGCACTGCCGACCATGCCGCAAGCAATCACCGGCAGATCCGGCTGCGCATCGAGCCAGTCGCCGCAGGCTTCATCGAAAGCCAATTCAAAACCATCGGCGCATTCGCGACCGTTGATGATTCGCGGGGTCTTGGGCAACTGCATGATCCCGGACGACAGCGCGCGCTGCTCCAGCACCACACCGTCCGCCGCGAGTTTGTAAGCACGTAATGAGGTCGTCCCCCAATCGAGCGCGATCAATTGCGCCAGCATCGCTTCACCTGTTTTGTTTTTGGCAGTGAGTGCGATGGACTATAGCCCCTCCGAGAACAAAATCTCAATATGTAATTTTGCATCCCATATTATGGGAGGTCGTCAGTCCATTTTGTCCATCGCTCGACGACATCCAACTCCTTGTTGATCTGGATCCTCAGCGTTTCGTACTCAGTGGAACCCACCTCGTGCGTACGGCCATTTTCATCAGCGATCCCGGGCTCCAAACGTCCATCACCGCGAATGATGGTGTACGCCGCAAACGGTGCTGATGTCTGCTCTGAACCTGAAACAATCTTCAACTTCGTTTTGTTCGGCGCAAATGAGGCCAGCAGGCCGGCATAGGGCACGTCACTGCAGAGCCCGAGCCTGTCGATCTGGTCATATCCGAGCGCCAGTTCATAGCGCCAGCGCACGATGCACACTGACGAAAAAGGCAGTAATGACCTCGGTTGATCGGACGGTTTTAGCAAAATACGGGCGGGTGCCACTCGAGGATTTTCTATGGCCGCAATGAATCTCGACGTGGGCATGTACATGACTTTCGAGTAATACGCCACGAATGGGAACGCGGTGATGACGACCTTGCAGGGAATGTATTCCTGCGGTTTGAGAATTTGCACCAGTTCGGCGGGCCGGACGTCTTTATGTCCATCGTTGATCGCGTGATTCTCGACGTTGATGCTGGCCAACATTTCGAATCGACGATCACCTTCAATCAAACGCATGCCGCTGACGATTCCCGAAGCTTCGAGAACAATTTCATGTTCGATGGAAAAATCCACATCACCATTTAGCGAGCAATGGATCCAGGTACCAATCTGACCTTGCCGCCCGTGATCTTCATAGAGGTCAATCAAATTTCGGTCTGAGGTGAAACGCAGGTCGTAGTAGGAGGACATCTCGTGATTGATCGAGGCAAACTCAAGCCTGGCGGGCGGAACATCCAAGTGCATGCAGGAGGAACACAACGCAAACAAAAAAACCAAAAGCAACCTTGCCATTACCACTCCATAAGCCAACACCAGGGCGCCTCATCGAAGGCTGTCGTAGTCCGACAAGGCAGAAAAAACATCTGCAACCGGAATAAACAGTGACCTTGTGTAATACGCGTCATAACCGGTTGCCGTGACCACCACTTTGCACGGAATCTTTTGCTTGTCTTTCAATAAGCTCTTTATGGCGTCACGACTCAGATACGCCGAGGTTCTTTTCTTTTCCCCAACGTCTTTGAAAGAAATGCTCGCGGTATAACCGAATCCGGCGATCTTCGAGTGCTTCTTGTTTTCTGTGATCAAACCCATGGCTGCTTTCGATATCGTGTGCTCAATCGAAAAATCAGTGTCATCACCCAGGGCACAGATAAACACCTGATCAAAACTGTTCGCGTTCTTCTCCCGCCAGAAAATCTCCAGCAGTTCTACATCGGAACTGAAATTGACCTCAAAAAAAACACTGTCCGGGCGAGGTGTAATCGATTCATAGCCCAACGTTGCGGGGGTAATGTCATGAGACTTAGCGCAGGCAACGCACAAGAACGACACAACGAGAAGCAATACCCATCTCATGCGACTGCTCCCAAGTAACCCGCGATTGAGTTCGCCGATAAATCCAATGCGGACTGTCCGCACTCCAACCGGGATTCATAAAGCCTCAACGCCGAGTAATGGTTGAATTTAACGATCCCGATAACATCCGGCCCGGATTCGATATCCCATTTACCCCCCACCCAAGCGACTACGTCAGTTCGATCTATCTCGTCAGGTTCCGCACGAACGTTGATCCAGGTTTCAGCCTTGGGCGTCGGCTCCGACCAGTAAATATCGGAAATCAACGCCACCATCACACCTTCGCCCACAGGATCCAGCGTGACGAGCATTTTCACGATAAAACCTTTATCGGTCAGAATCTGCGACAAATGCGCGCCGTTCCACCCGCCCAGACTATGACCAACGATGTAGACGTGAGCGGACTTGTGAGGCAGCCTCGAGAATATAAACTCCTCCAGATCGCCTTCCCCTTTTACATCGTTGTATCCCATGTAATAGGGTTGGAATTTTCCGCCAAAGCTCGTGCCCAAACGACTCTGCAAAGCTTCCATGGCACGCAACGTGTAGTTGCTCGGCCCGTCTCCGTAGTAACTTTCCGAATCGCCAGCACCACCAATGAAAAAGGCTACAACTTCTCTGGCAAGTGTCACCGGTTTGACTGTCTGATCCTCTTTGGTCGTCAGCTCATGGCTGGCGACCAATCTCCCGATGCATCCTTGAATGGCTCCGGATTGGGCTCCCATCAGTGTTACTCCACGTACAGTTTGATGGTTTCTTTGAGGTGCGAACTGACCGTATGAGTATGCCCTCCGGCGTCAGTTACGCCTCGTTCCAACGCTCCATCCGCCCGTTCGATGACATAGGCAATATAGGAAAGCGGTTCACCGCTGTGTTCATCAACGATCTGCATCCGGTCATTGAAATGCACCGGCATCGGCAGTAACCCGGTAAACGCCGCACCGCCGCCACTCTGGCCGATGATTACTGTGCCCGAGCCACCGATCACGACATTGCCGTGCCCGCCGGTGCTGTCTAGCGTGGCGGCATTTAAGCCGTTGATAAATACCGTACCGGACACAGCTCCGGTAATCGGGCTGCCACACGCCGATGTATCGGTCATGCGCGCGGCGGCGAGGCCGTCGAAGAAAACATTCGGCGAGCCGGTAACGATTGGGTTGGTGCCATGGCCTGGCAATGGGCAGGCGGTAGGGTCGGTGACGCGGGCAGCAGGTTTACCACTCAATTCAAAGCTCCTTGCTTCAAAGATTTCGGGTGCGGCTACGGATATCGATTGCAGTTGTCGACTGGGACGAACAAGACGCGACAGTACTCAAGCCGATCGAGGTGGCGGCAGTTTGCAGAGGTCGACCAACATTGTTGTTTGCTAAATAAAGCATCGACGCCCGTAGCTGACACATCGGCCGGTCACTCATTGACGCGGCGAAGGCTCCACGGGCGTGGAGAAAGGGTGCCAGAGGCATTGCAGGTGTCATCCATGAGCGCGCAAAAATGCGCGCGTAGAATGCAGGACTAGAGCAGTGCCGACAATCAAATTAGCAGCGTATAGCTCTTATTGACGTTCAGCCTTCAGCGAATTCGCGCAACACCTTGCCGTCCATGCGATACCTCACCCACTCTTCCTGCGGTTGCGCACCGAGGGATTTGTAGAAGTCGATCGCTGGCGTGTTCCAGTCGAGGACGCTCCATTCGAAGCGGCCGCAGTCGTTGTCGCAGGCGATTTTTGCCAGGTGGCGCAGCAGGGTTTTGCCAGCGCCGCCGCCGCGTTGTTCGGGGGTGATGTAGAGGTCTTCGAGGTACAGGCAGTTGCTGCCGAGCCAGGTCGAGTAGCTGAAGAAGAACACGGCGAAACCGATCGGCAAGCCGTCGCGCAGGCAGATCAGACCGTGGGCGGTGGCGCCTTCGCCGAACAGGCTGCGTTCGATGTCGGCGACGCTGGCGATGACTTCGTGGCGGGCCTTTTCGAAATCGGCGAGTTCAGTGATGAAGGCGAGGATTTGCGGGGCATCGCTGGGGGTCGCCGGGCGGATTTCGATCGTCATGGACGGGCCTTGTCGGAAAAGGAAAACGCCATACTAAGGCCGTGGACGGCGCTCGTCACACTCCAAACCTGGTAGAGAACCTTGTGGTGAGGGGATTTATCCCCGATGGGGTGCGCAGCAGTCCCATTTTTTAGGGCCGCTTCGCGCCCCAACGGGGATAAATCCCCTCACCACAGAAGTATCATCAACTGAAAATCTACGACAGCCAGTAAGGATGCTTATGAACGATGCTGCTTTTGCACCACTGATTTCACTCGCCGCCGGGTTACTGCCCCACGCTCTGGAAATATCCGACGACGGTGCGCACGACCTCGCGCATTTGCAGCGTGTCTGGCACAACGTGCGCACGTTGCATGAGGAAGAAGGTGGCGATCTCGAGGTCTTGCTCGCGGCCGTGTTGCTGCACGATTGCGTGGCCGTCGAAAAGAACTCGCCGCTGCGCTCACAAGCCTCGCGTCTGGCCGCAGAAAAAGCGTCGTCAGTGCTCGCCGAACTGAACTGGCCCAGCGATAAAATCGCCAGCGTCGCCCACGCCATCGAAGCGCACAGCTTCTCCGCCAACATCACCCCGCTCACCCTCGAAGCGAAGATCGTCCAGGACGCTGACCGCCTCGACTCGCTGGGCATGCTCGGCGTCGCCCGCACGTTTTATATCGCCGGGCGCATGGGGTCGGCGCTGTATGACCCGCAAGATCCGCAGGCGAAACATCGCGACTACGACGACAAGCGTTTTTGCCTCGACCACTTCCAGACCAAACTGCTGCACCTCGCCGACGGTTTCCAGACTGTCGCCGGCCAGCGCCTCGCGCAGATTCGTCATCAACGTCTGAAGGGTTTCATGGAGCAATTCATGGAAGAAATCGGCATCGTCTGAGTTGTTACTCCGGCCTGTGCTGAACCTGACTTCGCCAACCGCACACCTAACCTGCGAGCCTGACGTGTTAAACAGATGACGCTCAATTTTCCCGGTCAAGGAACCGCGTCATGTCGCAAGCAACACCCCAGGTGTCAGGCAAGTTGTTCGGCCTGTTCTGTCTCGCCAGTTATCTGTTGTCGCTGTCGTATGGCTCGACGTTTTTGCTGTCGCTGTTGATCGGTTCACGCGGCGGTAATGAACACGATGCCGGCAGCGTAATTTCGGCGGCGATGGTCAGTACGTTTGTCGCGGTGCTGGTGTCCGGGCATCTGTCGGACATGCTCGGTGCGGCGCGGTCGATTGCGCTGTTCGGGTTGTTGCTGGTGGCGGCGAGTCTGGGTTTTGCGATGACGCCGGGGTTCGGGCATTTGCTGTTGTTTTTCGGTTTGCTGCTAGGGTTGGGCTGGGGTGTTTTTTACACGTTGGGGCCGATTATTGTTGCCAGTCTGGTAACTCCGGCGCAGCGGGCCAAGTACTTCGCGCTGCTCTCCGGCAGCATGATGACCGGCATCGGCAGCGGCCCGTTACTCGGGCGCGCAGCCAGTGCGCTGGGGTTGCCGGTGACGTCGGCGTTTTATCTGGCGGCATTGGCGAGCCTGATCGGCGTGCTGCTGTTCTGGCGTCTCGGCGCCCGACTGAAAAGCACGCAAGCCACCTCTGCCGCCAGAATCAGCTGGCAAGCGACCCGCCAAGTGCTCAGCTCGCGCGCCGTGTTTCCGATCATCATGGTCGGGCTCGGCGGCTGTGTGTTCGGCGGGCTGTCGAGTTTTCAGACCAGTTATGCGGCGGCGCGCTCGCTGGATTATTCGCTGTTCTTCCTCGGTTTCATGAGCGCAGCGATTAGCAGCCGGATGTTGATCGCCGGTTACGTGGTCAAGCGTGATCCGCTGCGCGCTTCGTGTCTGTTGTCCGGGCTGATGCTTGGCTCGATCGTGCTGTTCGCGTTTGGTGTGCACAGCGGGTTCACCTATCTGCTGGCGGCGCTGATGCTTGGCGTTGGATATGGCCTGACCTATTCGGTGATCAACGGACTCGCGGCGAACGAAGCACCGACGGGTACCACTTCGCAAGCGCTGCTGCTGTTCAGCCTTTCGTATTTTATCGGCGTGTTTGGCTTTCCATTGCTGGCCGGGAAAATCATCGTTGAACACGGCATGGCGACGTTGTTGCTCACGGTATTGGCGGTGGCTTTGATCAACTGGCTTATCACCTTGGGCCGTCTGCTCTGGCGCCGACTCAACGTAAAAACGGTGGAGGCGATTTAGACCGTTCGTCGTTCATCAGGCACCAATCCGATCACAGGGCAGACCAACGACAGGTAAGGATTCCAATCACTGGAGAAGCCCTATGATCTCGTCAAGGTTGACCGCTTTCGTATTCAGCGCCCTGCTCTGCCCTGCGGTGTTCGCCGCATCCGCCACTGCGGCAGGCACCGGCCCTACCGACCCGACCCCGCCTCGCGCCCCCGCCATTAACAGTGCTCCCGGCATGAACACCGATGGTTCGGGCGTGCCGTTGATCAATCAGCCGCCGGCCACCGGCACTGATCCGCGCACGCAGGGCAGTGACCCGGGTCGTCAGGGCGGCATGAACACGCCCGACGCCCCCGGCATGCCCGACAACGCGGGCCCCGGCGTCGGCTCTAAATCCACCACGGGTGGTTCCGGTTCCGAAGGCTCCGGTCAGTAGTTCGCCGACGCGAGCGTCCTATTCAATCCAATGAAGAGGTAACCATGAACGTCGATAAAAACCTGGAAAAAGAAGTCCTCACCCGCCTGCTGCACGCCCACCCGAGTGGTCTGGGCAAGGAGGTGCTGGACAATTACCGGGGCGAGAAAGTCGTGGCCGGCGCCCTCGCCGCTTTGCAGGATCGCGGACTGATTCACCACGGCCATGTGACCTGCAACGAAGCCGGCGAACATTCGCTGAACCTGCCGATCAAGCTCAGCGCGGCCGGGGTTGAAGCGGCGCGTAAGCTCGATAGCTGAGCAATGTGATCGTGTGATCGTAAATAATGTAGGAGCTGCCGCAGGCTGCGATCTTTTGATTTTGAAGATCAACAGATCGCAGCCTTCGGCAGCTCCTACATGGCAATTCATCTACGGATGCAAGGAGAAATCCCATGCCTCGTGGAAGCAAAGAAAAATACACCGCCGAGCAAAAGCGCAAAGCCGAGCACATCGAAGACAGCTACGAAAATAAGGGCGTGCCGAAGGATGAAGCCGAAGCGCGAGCCTGGGCGACGGTGAACAAACAATCGGGCGGCGGCGACAAGGCCGGCGGTTCCGGGCGCAAGAAACCGGCGAGTGCCAAGTCTGAAGATCGCAAAGATTCGTCGCGACGAGCAGTGGCCAGTCGCGAGGGACATTCGCGTAACAGCACGGCTTCGCGGGATGCGCAGACGGTTGATAGTTTGATGAAGGAGGCCCGGGCCAAGAAAATTCCGGGGCGGTCTTCGATGCGTAAGCAGCAGTTGATCGAGGCGCTGCGCAAGGCCAGTTGACACATCCCCTGTAGGAGCTGCCGCAGGCTGCGATCTTTTGCCTCATTCAAGATCAAAAGATCGCAGCCTTCGGCAGCTCCTACAGGGGATTTAGGTGCGACACAGATCCAATGTGGGAGCGGGCTTGCTCGCGAAAGCTATCTATCAAGCACCGCCAGACTCGCGGATAAACGCATCCACCTCAGCCGTCCCCGGCGAGGTCGCCGGCCCCCAGCGTGTCACCGCAATGGCCGCCGCCGCATTCGCCCGCCGTGCCGCTTCATGCGCGCTCAAACCCTGCGCCAACCCGGCAACAAACACCCCGGCATGCGCATCGCCAGCGCCATTGCTGTCCACCGCTTTCACAGTAAACCCCGGCACATGCCGACGCTCATCAGCCTGATGAATCCAGCAACCCTGCGGCCCGTCGCGCACGACCATCAACACCTCTTTGGGCAGATGCTCAGCCAGCCGATCCAGCGCCAGCGCAATGTCTTCAGCACCGGTAAACCGCAGCGCTTCAACGCTGTTGCTCGTCCACACATCAATGCGTGGCAGCAGCGCCTGCATCATCGGCGAATTCGGCGATTCCACCAGCGGGCCCGGATCGAAGACGACGTTGACCGAGCCCGGCAACGCCAGCGTCCAGTCGAGCAACGCCTGCGCCTTGCCTTCATGAAGCAAGCTGTAACCGCTGAGATAAACGTAATCGCCCGCCTCCGCGGCAACGCTGTTCAGATCGTCCTCGGTCACTTCACCCTCAGCGCCGATGTAGGAAATGAAACTGCGCTCAGCCGAGGCATCAGTCAGCGCCACGCACAAACCGGTGTCGCGCTGCGCACGTTCTTTGATGCCGATATGAATGCCTTCGACAGTCATCGCGTCACGCGCCAGATCGCCGAAACGCCCGGTGCCGTGGCGACCGAGGTACACCACCGGCAAGCCGTTACGCACCGCCGCCGCCATTACGTTGAATCCGCCACCCGCTTCGAAACCAGCTGACTGCGCGAGCACATCGCCGCCAATTTGCGGCAGTTTATCCACGGCCATGACCAGGTCGATGATGACCTGGCCGGTGTGCAGCATCTTAGGCATGAGCATTCTCGGTTGGCGCGGCGCGGCGATCTTTCGCCCCGCCGAGGACGAAGTAAATGCCACCGGCGACCACGAAGGTCACGATCCAGCCGAGGCCGTTGTGGCCCAGCCACGAGTCGGACAGGAAGCCTTTGAACCAGACATTTTCAGCGGTGGTGCCAATAGTGGTAAAGCTGAAGCCGAGCACGATGGCAATCGCCCACGCGCCGAACGCACGCCACTCGATGCCGCCGTTGTACCAGTAGGCGCTGCGCGGGCTGACATCGAGCAGGTCTGTCGGGCTGTAGTAGTGACGGTGAATCAGGTCAACGATGAAGATCCCGACCCACGCGGTGATCGGCACTGCCAGCAAGGAAATGAAGGTGATGAACGGCCCATAGAAACTGTCAGCGATCAGCATGAAGTAAATCGAACCGGCGAAGATCGCAACGATATCGACCACCACCGCGTAGACGCGTTTTACCTTCAGACCGAGGGTCAGCGTGGTCAAACCGGCGGAGTACACCGACAGGTTGTTCGACAGCAGCAGGCCACCGAATGCGGTGATCAGGTAAGGCACGGCCATCCACGTTGGCAGCATGTCGCGGATCGCCACGATCGGGTCAGTCGCCGAAGCCAGGTCGTTGTTGCCCACCGAGAGCAAGCCGCCAAGGGTGATCAACAACACCAGCGGAATGCCCGCGCCGAATGCTGCCGACGCGACCAAGCGTACGGCTTTGACGCTGCGATGTTGATAGCGCGACATGTCGGCGCCGGCGTTGGCCCAACCGATGCCGGTGCCGGCAGCCATGGTGCCGATGCCGATGATCATTGCGCTCATCGGTGCCGGCGTGGCGTTGAACACCGCGCTCCAGTCGATGGTGGCGCAGAGGAAGCCGCCGACGAGAATGTTCAGCGCGCCGAACACGTAGGTCGCCCACTTCTGAATCACCAGCAGCGTCGCGTGACCGAGGCCGGAAACCGACAAAGTCAGCAGCACGAAAATGGCGATGAAAATCAGCGTCAGCACCGGAGCGCTTTTCGCTTCAACCGGCGAGCCGAAAAGGATTGAGCACAGCGACAGCAGCACGAATGCCGCGGTGGTGGTGTTGACCGTTTCCCAGCCCAGACGCGACATCAGCGAGACCAGCGTCGGGCCAATATTGCCGCGCACGCCGAAGATTGCGCGTGACAGGGTCAGGCTCGGCGCACGGCCACGGCGGCCGGCAATCGAGATGATCCCGACCACGGCAAACGAGCCGGCAGCACCGATGATTGCGACGATGATGGCTTGCCAGATCGCCAACCCGCGAAACGCGACCAGCGTGGCGCCCAGCGGCAGACCGAGGATGGAAATGTTGGCGGCGAACCAGACCCAGAACAGTTGCAGCGGATGACCGTTGCACTCGGCTTCCGGCACCGGCTCGATGCCGCGGGTTTCCAGTTGCCCGGCGCTTTGCCCGGCGTTTGATGAACTCATGAAAAATGCTCCTGTTTGCCTTTTTTGTGGTTGTGGCAATGACGCAGAATGACAAGACATCGCGGCCGTCCCGGGCCTGTCTGCGCGATCCATTGCGGATTGAACATTCGAAATTTGCGGTGTGGCCTTCGCGGGCAAGCCTTGCTCCTACAAAAGCCGCGATAGGCCACTTGTAGGAGCAAGGCTTGCCCGCGAAAGCGTCAGCCCAATCAGCGCAAGGCCAAAAGCCCCTGCACCAAAGGCTCAAGCTCCAGATCGTTGACGGTTTTCACTGTCTCGATCATCTCGACAGGCCAACTCTCAAGACCCAGGCAGGCCCCAAGCATCGCCCCAAGAATCGCCGCGATGGTGTCGGTGTCGCCGCCGAGACTGGCGGCCATGCACAGCGCATCAAACGCACTCATCTCACCGACGGCCACTTGCTGCGCCAGCGCGAACGAGACCACCACCGACTCCTGCGACGCCACCGATGTACCGATCACGTCGTAGAGCAGATCGGCCAGCAACGCGTTGTCGCTGTCGACGCTGATGCTGCGCGCCCAACTGATCCGCGAAGCGATACGCCCACCGGCAACCCAGTGACCATGTGCTTCCGCTTGCTGAGCGATTTGCTGACCGAGGTTCAACGCCTCGCCCAGATCCATGCCGTTGATGCCCGCAGACACCACCGCCGCCACCGCCGCCGCACTGGAAATTCCCAGCGTGGTGTTGTGAGTGACCTGGCAGGCCTGCACCACGGCGCCAATAAAACGCTCAGGATTGGCGACATCCGCCGCGATCCCCACCGGGGTGATGCGCATCGCTGCACCATTGGTGGTGCCGTAACGCCCGGCCTCTTCCGGCGAGTGGCCGGCGAGGATCATTTCGATCGCGCGTTTGGTCGACGGGCCGAGCAAGTCCTGCGAGCCCTTGGCCTGCATCGCGGCTTCCCAATCGATCAGGCGTTGCGCGAGGATGGCCGGTTCGATGTGGCCATTGCCTTCGACCAACAATTCGCCGACCAGAATTGCCTGTTCGGTGTCATCGGTGATCGAGCCTTTGGGCATGTTCGCGGCGATCGGTTGCAGTGGCCCGGCATCTTGCAGATCAGTGATCTGGCCGAAGCGCGCCTTGATGGTTTCGCGGTTCAGCGATTGCGTCGGCATGCCCAGCGCGTCGCCGAGGGCCAGGCCATAGAAAGCGCCGAGGGCACGGTTGAGCGGGGTCATTTCGATTCTCCAAATTGCAGGTGCAGACGGAAATGCACCGGGTCGAGCAGGCTTTCGACCAGCTCCATAAAACGGTTCTGCCGGTCGTAAGTGGTGCGCAGGGCTTTGAGGAACACCGTGCCTTCAGCGCGCCCGAGCAGTTCAGCGTCGACGGCATTCAGCGGTTCAGCGCCGATCCATTGATCGCCGCGCTCGCCGACGTAGCCGTAGGCCGCCAGGGTGATGGTCAGGGAATTGTCGATCAGACCGACGCGCGGCAGGCTTTCCAGGCCGCCGGTGGCCGGCATCAAAGAACGTTCAAGGGACACCAGCGTGCCTTCGGTGGAACGGCGACGACGGTCGAGGGTGATGAATTGGTCAGTGCCAAAACGCGCGAGCAGATCGGGCCGGGTCACGGCTTCCAGACGCAACACTTCGGTGTTGATCAGCGCCCCGCTGTCGGCGAGCGCCTGCGCCCAGCCGCTGCGTTGATCGAGGGCGACACCGTCGAAGGTGACGATCGAACCGACCCCGCTTTGCGTAGCGATATATTTACGCCGCTTCAGTTCGGCCAGCGCTTCGCGCAGCGTGCCTCGGCTGACTTTGAATTCTTGAGCCAACTGATGTTCGCCGGGCAACAGAAAGCCATCCTCCATGAGGCCGCTTTCGATGCGCCGGACGAGTTCGTCGACCACCCGTTGTTTCTTGTCAAATCGTACCTGTCTAATCATGTACAAAGTGATAACCGAAACGGGTTCGGGCGAGCAAGGGAAATTTGGGGGATCGGACGGAAGGCGGGAAGATCAACAGCACCCTCACCCTAGCCCTCTCCCGGAGGGAGAGGGGACTGAATGGGGGATATTTGGGAGATACATCGACCTGAAAGTGCTTTGCCGAATCCATAATCGACACAATCTTTCAGGTCGACGGATTACGCGAGACACCTCGATCGGCCCCCTCTCCCTCCGGGAGAGGGATGGGCGGGCGGCGTTCCGATGAGGGTAGCCTTCGACTCAACGTTGTTTGAGGCGGTCGATGACCACGGCCAGCAGCAGGATCGAACCGCGAATCACGTACTGGTAGAAGGTATCAATATTCTTCAAGTTCATCGCATTCTCAATAATCGCCAAAATCAACACCCCGGCAATCACATGCCGAATCATGCCAATCCCGCCGCTCAGCGACACCCCGCCCAACACGCAAGCCGAGATCACCGTCAGCTCAAACCCCTGACCAATCATCGGCTGCCCCGAGGTCATCCGCGACGCCAGAATCACCCCCGCCAGCGCGCCAATCACGCCATGCACGGCAAAGATAATGATCTTGGTGCGATCAACGTTCACGCCCGCCAGCAGCGCCGCTTCCTGGTTGCCACCGATGGCCATGGTGTTGCGCCCGTAGGTGGTGTAATTCAGCAGCCAGCCGAAAAACAGAAAGCACACAATCGTGATCAGGATCGGCACCGGCACGCCAAACAACTGGCCGTTACCAAACACGAAGAACGATTCCTGCGACACGCCCACCGCTTTGCCGTTGGCAAAAATGTAAGCCAGACCGCGAACGATTTGCATGGTCGCCAACGTCGTGATCAACGCGTTGACCCGCAACTTAGCGATCACAATCCCGTTGATCAACCCGACAATCAGGCCCATCACCAACGCTGCACTGACACCGAGAAACACGCTGTTGGTGTCGCGCATCACCACCGCCGCGACCACGCCGGCGCAGGCGATCACCGAGCCCACCGACAAGTCGAAATGCCCCGACGCCAGGCAATACAACATCGTGCACGCCGCGATCCCGGTGGTGGAAATCGCCAGGCCCAGACCACGCATGTTCAGCGGCGAAAGGAAGTTGTCGATCAGCAGCGTACAGGCAACGAAAATGCCCACCGCCGCCAGCAGCATGACCCAGTCATCAAGGAAGCGGCGCATGTCCAGCGGTTTGCGCTCTTTGGGCAGGGTTTCGTTTTGGGTTGTCATCATAGTCACCTCTCAGTTCGCCACGCCGTCAGCGCGGTGGCGCGGCAAAGCCAGTTGCAGCAGGTTGGATTCGTTAGCCTGGTCGCGGCTGATTTCGCCGCGCAGGGCGCCTTCGCAGAGCACCAGAATGCGGTCGGAAATGCCCATCACTTCCATCAGGTCGCTGGACACCACGATCACCGAAATGCCCTCGGCGGCGAGGTTGTGGATGATCTGGTAGATCTCCGCTTTGGCGCCGATGTCGATGCCGCGCGTTGGTTCGTCGAGCAGCAGAACTTTCATCGGCATCGACAGCCAGCGGCCAAGAATGGCTTTCTGCTGATTGCCGCCGGAAAGGAATTTGATCTGCTGACCGGCGTGCGGCGTTTTCACTTTCAGCGCTTTGATCTGTTTGTCGGCATTGCCCTTTTCCCACAGACCGCGAATCAGGCAACCGAGCCCCGAATGCGCGCCGCGCGCACTGATGTTGATGTTCTCGGCGACGCTGGCCAGCGGGATAATGCCTTCCTTCTTGCGATCTTCCGGGCAGAGCAAAATCCCGGCGGCAATCGCGTCGCGCGGTGAGCGCAGTTTCAATTCGTGACCGCGCAATTCGAGGCGTCCGGCGGTGTTGCGCTCAAGGCCACTGAGCAGGCGAAACAGCTCGGTGCGCCCTGCCCCGACCAATCCGAACAAGCCAAGAATTTCACCTTTGTGCGCCTCGAAACTGATCGGCTCACGCAGACCCGGGCCGAGCAAACCGTCGACCTTCAGCGCGACGGCGCCGCGTGGACGATGGCGATAATCGTAGATGTCCTGAATGTCGCGACCGACCATGCAGGTCACCAGTTGATCGTGGCTCAACTGGCTCATGTCCTCGAAGGTCCGCACGTAGCGGCCGTCCTTGAACACCGTGACCGCGTCGCAGATACGGAACACTTCTTCCATGCGATGGGAGACATAGAGCACGACTTTGCCCTCGTCGCGCAGACGACCAATGATCGCCATCAAGCGGTCGATCTCACGGGCCGAGAGGCTGCTGGTCGGTTCGTCGAAGGCGATAACGTGGGCGCCGCGTGACAGGGCTTTTGCGATTTCCACCAGTTGCCGCTGGCCGAGGGACAGGCGTCCGACCTTGGTCTGCGGATCGATTTCGTCGGCCAGGCCTTTGAGGCAATTCAACGCTTGCTGGCGTAACACACCGCGATTAATCAAGCCGAAACTGGCCGGCAAATGGCCGAGAAACAGGTTTTCGGCGACGGTCATTTCCGGCACCAGATGCAGCTCTTGGTGAATCACCGCGACGCCGCTGCCGATGCTGTCAGCGGTCGACCTGAACGCCATGGTCTGCTCGCCGATCTGCAACTCGCCGCTGCTCGGGATGTAAGCGCCCCCGAGAATTTTCAGCAGGGTCGATTTGCCGGCGCCGTTCTCGCCCATCAAGGCATGAACCTGCCCCGGATGCGCGACGAAGCTGATGGCGTCCAGCGCCTTCACACCGGGAAAGGTTTTGCCGATCCCGTTGAAGCGCAGGCTGCCGCTGGAGCTGTGTTGTTGTGTCTGTACTTGCGCGTGCATAAAGCCACCTCTTCACACCGAAAAACGGCCCGGCTGCCCGGGCCGTCGCTGCATCAGTTCCACAAGCCGATTTTTTCCAGCTCTTGCTTGAAGTTTTCGCGGGTGATCAGGGTGACGTCGTCCATGGCGGTGTACTTCGGCGGTTCTTTGCCGGTGGTGACCCACTCGTACATCATCTCAGCGGTTTTGTAGCCTTCGATGTGCGGGCTAGGCAGCATCGAGCCGAAGAAGCCGCTGTTAGGCTTTTTCAGTTCGCCAATGGCGTCGGTGCCGTTGATGCCGATGCCGATCACGTTGGTCGCGGCAAAACCGGCCGCTTCAGTGGCGCGCACGCCGCCAAGCACGGTGTTGTCGTTCATGCCGCCGATGATCAGGTTTTTCGCCGCGCTCGGCAGTTTCACCAGCGCCGAGTTGGTGGCGTCCATGCTGCCCGGTACGTCGAGGGTTTTCAGCGCGGCGAAGAGGATGTGATCCTTCGGCATGCCGGCGTCTTCAAGGGATTTCACCGAGCCGTCGGTGCGCTTCTTGCCGGTGTCGAGTTCGTTGTAGGTGTTGACCACCGCGTAGGTGTCTTTCCAGTCCCAGTTGCGTTTTTTCGCTTCGGCGACCATCGCGTTGCCCTGCTTCTGGCCGACTTCGAACGCGGCCATGCCGAGGTACGGCACGTCTTCCATGAACTTGCCGTTGGCGTCGACAAAACGGTCGTCGACGGCAATCACTTTCAGATCATTGAGTTTGGCTTTGGCCATGATCGCCGGGCCGAGCGACACGTCCGGCGGGCAGATCACGAAGCCCTTGGCACCGTTGGCGGCGAGGCTGTCGATGGCCGAGAGGGTTTTCTCGCCATCCGGCACGGCGATTTTGATCAGTTCAAAGCCCTTGTCCTTGGCGGCTTTCTCGGCGAAAGCCCACTCGGTCTGGAACCACGGCTCTTCCGCCTGTTTGACCAGAAAACCGATTTTCACGGTGTCGGCAGCGAGCAGCGAACTGCTCAGGCTGAATGCAGTGACCGCCAGGGCGGTAGTGCACAGGGTACGAATCCCGAAACGACGTTTCATAAGCTGACTCCTTGTTATTTTTTTTGAGCAATGTTTGAAAAGCGTTAAAGCGTGTTCCTGCAAAGCCTGTTGAAAATAGTCATATCGTATGATGATTGGATTTCACCCGGATCTATCCGCGTGAAAGCCGCTGCGCTCAGTCGTGGTACATCACCGAGCGGCCACCATCGATGGTGATGCATGACGCGTTGATAAAAGGGGCTTCGTCGCTGGCCAGAAACACAGCGGTCATCGCCACTTCCAGTGGCTGACCAATACGTTTCGGCGGGTGCAGATCGAAGGCGCGCTGACGTTCGGCGTGCGGATCGGCGAAACCGTTCCAGTAATCAACATTCAATTGGGTTTCGATGTAGCCCGGCGCGATGGCGTTGACGCGAATGCCTTTCGCCGCGTATTCGATGCCGAGGGCGCGGGTCAGCCCAAGCAAACCATGTTTGGCCACCGGGTACGGGAAGCAGCCGGGAATGATGTGGCTGGAATGGGTCGAGGCGATGTTGATGATGCTGCCGACACCCTGCTCGATCATCTGCGGCAGCACGGCTTTGCAGCCGAACCAGGCACCATCGAGGTCGATGGCGAAGCAGCGATGCCAGTCTTCATCGGTCATTTCCAGAGGATCACGGAACACGTTGACCCCGGCGCAGTTGACCAGCACGTCGATACGCCCGTGCAGCTCAACGGCGCGTTTGGCCATCGCGTGCAGATCGTGCTGGCGCGACACATCGGCCTTGAGCGCCTGCACGTCACAGCCCTGCTCGCGCCAGTGGGCGGCAACCTTCTCAACCTTTTCGGCCTGAATATCGCTGATTAGCAGTTTCGCTTGCTGCGAGGCAAACGCAGCAACGATCGCTTCACCGATGCCTTGCGCAGCGCCGGTCAGCAAGACCACTTTGTCTTTCAGACGCTCGCCCTTCGGCGGTGCAGGCACCGGCGGCAGGGAAAGGGGTTCAGCCATGGATCTCGACTCCTGTTTCGCAAGCACAAAAAAACCGGACAGCTGACGATGTCCGGTTCGGAAGGCGTTTGAAACAAAACAGGCAGGCGTCGCTGACGGCATGGGGCCGTTGCGAGACGCGGACTCCGCGTGGGAGTGCGATGGAGATTCGCTGCATCACTTCACCTGTTTTGTTCTTTTTAAGTGTGAGTGCGTGTTACTGCTGGAGCCGACTATAAACCCGTCGGCCAAATAATCTCAATATACAATTTTGCATCCCATATTTTGGGATCTAACCAGCAAAGCGGGTACAAAGTTTTCCCGGCACATCAACGCGCATCGACAGCACTGCACCGTCCAGAGGATGCTTGTGCGGGCTCTGGGCGCTGGTGATGTACAGGGTTTTCAGGTCATCGCCACCGAACACGCAACTGGTCGGGCGGCTGACAGGCAACTCGATTTTGCGCTCGACTTTGCCCTCAGGCGTCAGGCGCAGCAGGCAGCTGCCGTCCCAACGGGCATTCCACACGTAACCCTCGGCGTCCATCGCCGAACCGTCCGGGCCGCCCTGCTGGTCGGGGCCGTACCAGGTTTCGGCGGCACCGAGATGGCCGTCCGTTTGAATGAAATAGCGATGGAGCGTGCTGTCCATGCTGTCGCCGAATAAAACCGTGGTGCCGTCGTCACTCCACAGCAGCGTGTTGGGAATGCCCAAACCGCGCAGCAATGGCGTGACGCGTTGATCCGCATCGACGCGGAACAGGCCACCGGAGCGGCGAGTGATCGGTAGGTCTTCGCCATTTTCGCCTATGTTGTTTTGCATGGTGCCGAGCCACAAACGGCCTTGGCCATCGCAACGCGCTTCATTGGGCCGATTGCCCTGTTGCGGGTCGGCGACGCAGAACAGGGTCAGGCGCGGTTCGAGGCCAGGGGAATCGAGGTCGAGGCGATAGACGCCGCTGCTGAGCGTGACCAACGCATCGCCGCCGGCGCAGGGGATGAACGCAGAAACGTGCTCGGGCATTTGCCAGATTTGTACGTTCTGGCCGATCAGGCGCAAGGCCTGTTTGCCGGCGATGTCGACCCAGTACAACGCCTGGGTCGGCGCGTCCCAGAACGGGCCTTCACCGAGTTGGGCGCGGTGTTGGGTCAGGGCGGTGCACGGCATATCCATTCCTCGGATCTTGTTGTTATTTAATGTGGGAGCGAGCCTGCTCGCGAAAGCGTCGTGTCAGTCGATGCATGAGTTGCCTGATACACAGCCTTCGCGAGCAGGCTCGCTCCCACAGGAGAATTTGTATTAACCGGCTTTTTTGTCGGCCATGACTTTCGGGTAAAAACGCTTGATCGCCAGATCGGCGTTATCGATCAAAGTCATGCACGCCCACACACCGCGCGCGGAATCCCGAGCGGCGATGGCATCGGCCATGTCTTTGTGGATCGGTAATGTGCGGCGCAGTTCATCGGGATCGGCGGCAGACACTTCAAACGACACCGCCAACAACGCGCCGAGCGCCGGCACCATTTGTTCAATGAATTGATTGTGACTGGCCGCGAGGATGCATTCGTGAAAGACCTGATCGGCGCGGTTGTAATCGATGCCGCTGTCGACCGCGCGTTCGAGGGCGTTGTAGGCCAGTTGAACGGCTTCGATCTGTTCGAAGGTGGCGCGTTCGCAGGCCCAGCGTACGGCCATCGGTTCTATCGTGCGGCGCAGATCAAGCAGGTCATCGACGAAGTTTTCCGGCAAGCCGTTGCGCGACAGCCAACCGACGACTTGCGGATCGAACAGATTCCAGCGCCGAACCGGCAGCACGCGGGTGCCAACTTTCGGCCCGACTTCGAGCATGCCTTTGGCAACGAGGGTTTTGATCGCTTCGCGGATCACGGTGCGACTGACGCCGAGCTGCTCACCCAGATCCGCCTCGACCTTGATGGTCTGTCCCGGTTTGACCTGGCCGGCGGCGATCCAGCTGCCGAGCCAGTCAACCGTGGATGCGTGGAAGCTGCTGGACATGAACACCTCAAAGCGGAGCGCGATGGGTGGTAAAGCTAATCATCATATGATTAACAGTCAATACAAAAACAATGTGGGAGGGGGCTTGCTCCCGAAGGCGGTGTGACAGTCAGCCTAAATATTGACTGATGCATCGCCTTCGGGAGCAAGCCCCCTCCCACATTTAATTCTTGATCAGGGTTCGAGGCCGATGCAGAAGAACTCGCCGCCGCTCCACACGCCCAGCCAGCGCTGGCCATCGATTTCGCGGCTGACCGCCAATTCCACCAGTTGGTAGAACACATTGCGGTGAATCAACGCCTCAAGATTGGTACGCACATGCACATAAGGCGCAGGCTCTTGCGTCGTCGGATCAATCTCGACGCGGATCGGATGCTCAGGCCCGGCCTCAGCCGTCTCATCCACGTTGGTGGTAAAACGCAAAAGCTGCGCCTCACCCTCGCCTTCCACCTCAACGGCAATCGCCACAAACGGCGCGTCGTCGACCTTGATCCCGACCTTCTCGACCGGAGTAATCAGGAAATAATCATCGCCATCGCGGCGCATGATCGTCGAGAACAGTTTGACCATCGGCTTACGCCCGATCGGCGTGCCCAGGTAATACCAGGTGCCGTCGCGGGCGATGCGCATGTCGATGTCGCCGCAGAAGTCCGGGTTCCACAAGTGCACCGGCGGCAAGCCTTTGGTTTTGGGGATTTGTCCCAACAGGTCATTGGCTTTTTGCGGGCCACTCATGGCGTTCTCCTTGAATTTATTGGTCGCCGATCCCCAACAGACTGCGCGCGTACTGTGCCAGCGGCGGGCCGATGAGGTCTTCGGGTTTATTGTCGTGGAACGTCAGTAAACCGCCACGACTTTTGATGCGTGCAGTATCAATCAAATACTGGGTGCTGGTCTCGATCAACATGATCTGAATCACGCCACCGTCAATGCCGAGACGGTCGACCGCTTCTTCATCGAGCCACTCATCAGAGTTACCAATGCGGTCATCAGCCTTGGCGAAACGCGTGTACAGCAGGTAGTGAGCACCGGCATCGCGGGCTTCGCCCATCGCCTGATCAAGGCCTTCCGGAGCGCGGGCACGACGCACCATCGGGAAGTATTCGACGAAACCCTTGAAGGCTTCTTCGGCGACCACGTTTGGACGAGGGTAAGAACCGCCCGGCGGGGCGAACGCGCCTTGGGCGATGTAGATGAACGAATCAGGCTGAATGCGGAAGTTGTTCACGCGACGGCTGTCGCTGTGATCGAGCAAACCGGCGTCGCTCATCTGGTAGCGAGTGCCTTCGGCCATATCGCTGACAGTCATACAGCCGCCAAGCGCCAAAACGGCCAGCAGCAAAACCAGGCTACGCATCCTATTCCTCCAGAGGCCGGTGACGGAAAACCGGCGAATGGCCGTTGGATGCAGCTTTTGCGCCAGCTCTGGTTGTTGGTTGATTGTTAGATCGTATTCGCGAGCAGGCTCGCTCCCACAGGGGAACACATTCCAAGGTGGGAGCGAGCCTGCTCGCGAAAGCGGTTTTTCAGCCGCCGATAATCTTCATGACGGTGGCGCCGCCGGAAAACGCCACTTCCTGCTTGTCGCCCAACGCCTTGACCAACAAACGCTGCAGCGCTGGCAACGCCTGATGACGCGGCTTATCAAGCAGATCACCAACATAGTGGCGGTTGCTCGACGACAGGCAGCCATGCAGCCAACCCGTCGACGACAGTCGCAAGCGCGAGCATGTCCGACAGAACGGCACGCTTTCGTTGGCAATCACGCCGAAGTTGCCCAGGCCAGGAATCGCATAGCGCACAGCGGTGGCATCGATCGGCGCATCAGTCTGCGCATACTCGTAGCGCTCGCCGATCAGGCTGAGCAATTGCTCAAGGCTGACGAACTGTTGCAGAAACGCATTGGAGTCTTTGGCCAGGTGGCCCATGCGCATCAATTCGATGAAGCGCAGTTCGAAACCTCGTTGCAGACAGTAATCAAGCAGCGGCATCACTTGATCAAGGTTCTGCCCGCGCAACGGCACCATGTTGACCTTGATCTTCATCCCCGCGGCGGCGGCTTGATCCATGCCATCAAGCACGGTGGCCAGATCGCCGCCACGGGCGATGCTGCGGAAAGCGCCAGCGTCGAGGGTATCGAGGGACACGTTGATCCGGCGTATACCGGCATCGACCAACAGCGGGAGTTTCTTGGCGAGAAGTTGGCCGTTGGTGGTCAGACTGATGTCTTCCAGGCCCATCTTGCCGACGGCGGTCATGAACGATTCGAGTTTCGGGCTGACCAGCGGCTCGCCGCCGGTGATGCGCAAGCGCTCGATGCCGGCGGCTTCGATCAGGTATTCAACGCCGCGCGCCATGGCTTCGGCCGACAGTTCATCCTGCGCAGCCACCAGCCGCTTGCCGTTGGGCACGCAGTAGGTACACGCGTAATTGCAGGCTGAGGTCAGGCTGATGCGCAAATTGCGAAAACGCCTGCCTTGACGGTCAACGATCATGATCACTCCGGCGGAAAAATTTCGAGCCGCTAAAACTTGACTCACAAATCAAGTTTTAGCAAGCCCTATGCCTGAGTATATTCCTGCGGTACTGCGACATGTAGCGAAATCATGGCGCAATAAGGCGGCTGAATGGCTCAGCTGCTTGGGGTTTCCGGGTCGCGCTTGCGCTTGTTGCCCATGCGCACGCCGATGTCCATCAGGAACTGGAAGAAACCTTCCTGATCTTCCAGCACGTTGCTCCAGAACGGCGAGTGATACAGCGCCACCGCGCCGTGCACCAGCGCCCAGGATGCGCAGTAGTGGAAGTACGGCGGCACGTCTTCGAGTTTGCCTTCGCTGATGCGGCCCTTGATCAACAGGGTCAGACGTTCGAAGTTCGAGGCACGGATCTTGTGCAGCTCTTCGACCATTTCCGGCACTTGATTGCCCTTGACCACCTTCTCTTCGAGGCGATCGAACAGGCGATAGCGCTGCGGGTCGCGCATGCGGAATTCGAAGTAGGCGCGGGACAGCGCTTCCTTGTCCTTGTCGACGTCGGCCGAATGCAGCAGCTCGTTCAAATCGCGCTCGTAATCGAGCATCAGGCGCAGGTAGATTTCCGCCTTGGATTTGAAGTGCTTGTAGATCGTGCCTTTGCCGATACCGACGGCATCAGCAATCATCTCGACGGTGACACTGTCTTCACCTTGGTCGAGGAACAGCTTGAGCGCGGTATCGAGAATTTCTTGCTCGCGGCGACGAAACTCACGGACCTTACGAGGTTCTTTGTGCATAAGAAAAGGTCTGAAGGGTCAAAATTCGAAGCCGCGTATTATGCCTAACTTGCGCAAAAATGCACGGATCATCCGACCATATCTGCGTTTCTTGTTCATTTTGAGAACGTTTTGGACGCAATGAGAACTCAACTGAAGCAAACGTATTCCAAATTTGTTTAAAAACCCCGACCGGCTCACTGGACTGCACGCCAGACTGATCAATACTTGAACTGTCGGGCGACATCTCCCCCAAGTGTCGCGCCGATAAAGGTACCAACGGACCGCGTGCCTTTGTTTTACTCCTAATGGTCTTAACCCGGATTCACCCCCCAGAACCCGGGTTTTTTTTGCCTGCGATTTAACGCTTACCCCTGCTACCTGAACATCAAACCTGTAGGAGCTGCCGCAGGCTGCGATCTTTTGCCTGTGCCTGTCAAAATCAAGATCAAAAGATCGCAGCCTGCGGCAGCTCCTACATGGCAGATTTAACGGAGGCCAGCGGGAACAGCCGCTTGAAGTTTTCGGTGGTCTGCTCGGCAAAGCGCTCGTAGTTCTCACCGCGCAGCATTGCGAGGAATTCCGCGACTTCACGCACGTATTGCGGCAGGTTTGGCTTGCCGCGGTACGGAATCGGCGCCAGGTACGGCGAGTCGGTTTCCACCAGCAAGCGATCCGCCGGGACTTTGCTGGCAACATCGCGCAACGCATCGGCATTGCGGAAGGTGACGATCCCCGACAGGGAGATGTAATAACCCATGTCCAGCGCTGCTTTGGCCATGTCCCAGTCTTCGGTGAAGCAATGCAGCACACCGGCCTGCGGCAACGCCGCTTCGCGCAGCAGTTCAAGAGTATCGGCCCGCGCGCCACGGGTATGGATGATCACCGGTTTGCCCGTCTGCTGCGCCGCCTGCAGGTGCAGACGAAACGACTCCTGCTGCAATTCAGCGGCTTCCGGCTCGTAGTGATAATCCAGACCGGTTTCGCCGATCGCCACCACTTTCGGGTGATTGAGTTCGTGCAGCAACCAATCCAGCGCAGGCGCAGCGCCCGGCTGCACATCCAGCGGATGCACGCCGACCGAGCAATCGACGTCGTCGTAACGCTCAGCAAGGGCTTTGACGTCGGCAGCGTTGTCGGCGCTGACGCCGATGCACAGAAAGTGCCCTACCCCGCGCTGCCGGGCGGCATCGAGTGCGGCATCCAGCGAACCGTCATGGGTGGCGAGGTCGAGGCGATCAAGGTGACAATGGGAATCTACGAGCATAAAAAGGACGGCTACTTACATCGTATGAGTGGGACGGTCGGACTTGAGGGCTCCGGCCAGATGGGTTTCGATGCGACTGCGCGCGGTGTTGTCGCCATCATTGAACTGCACGCCGACACCGGCGGCGCGATTGCCCTGCGCACCTTTGGGCGTGATCCAGGCGACCTTGCCGGCCACCGGAATCTTCTCCGCCTCGTCCATCAGGTTCAGCAGCATGAACACCTCGTCGCCCAACTTGTAGCTCTTGTTGGTCGGGATGAACAGACCGCCGTTCTTGATGAACGGCATGTAGGCGGCGTAAAGCACCGACTTGTCCTTGATGGTCAGGGACAAGATGCCGTTACGCGGCCCCGGGCTGACGGGTTCATTCATGTTGACCTCCACTGCTGATGTTCAGAGTCTAGGTACACATTCTTATCTTTGGCCAGGCAATCCCGCCCATTGCACCAACAATGCCTCCAGCAGCAACGCCGGATTGAGGTTGGCCTTGCTCATGACTTTCTGCCGCTGCGCGAGAATCCAGTCCTGAATCTCGAGGACTTTGCCCTGCGCACTTTTCTGCGCGAGGTACTGCACAACTTTACGCATATCGGTCAGGCCGAGGCCCGCTTCATCCTGAGTCAGTTGATAGCGCAGGATCAGGCTCGACCAGTCGCAGAACCAGTCGAACAGGCGCAGCATCGGAATGCTTTTCCACTCTTCGGCCAGTTGCGTCGGCGATTGCTGCTGTTTGAGCAACTTCTTCACGCCTTCGACCACTTGCGCGCGCTGTTCACGCACACCCTGAGATTGCAGACTGACCGCCATCAAGGGCGAACCGGCCGCCAGCGTCAGCAGTTCGACACGCTCCTCTTCCGAACATTCCGGCAGAGCCTGAGCCAGCCATTGCAGGCTCATCGCCTCGCTCGGCAGCGGACAGGCCTGTTGCACGCAACGACTCTTGATCGTCGCCAGCAAACGGCTGGTCTGATGGCTGACCAACAGCAACACAGTATCGCCGGAAGGCTCTTCGAGGCTTTTCAGCAAAGCGTTGGCGGCGTTGATGTTCATCGCCTCGACCGGCTCGATCAGCACCACTTTGCGCCCGCCCAGTTGCGCGGTTTGCACCACGAAACTGACCAGATCACGCACCTGATCGACTTTGATCGCCTTGTCGGCCTCTTCCGGTTCGAGGATGTAATTATCCGGATGACTGCCGGCCCGAAGCAGCATGCAGGATTTGCACTCGCCGCACGCTTCCGGGGTCGGGCGCTGGCACAGCAGGCTCGCCATCAAACGCTCGGCCAGCGCGCGCTTGCCGATCCCGGCCGGGCCGTGCAGCAAATACGCGTGCGCGTGTTGCTTACGCCCGGCCAGTTGCTGCCAGAGGCTGTTCTGCCATGGATAGGCCTCAGCCACGGGCCAGCTCCAGCAAATTCGGCAGCAAGGTATCCAGCGATTGCTGAACTTTGGCTAACGGCTGACCAGCATCGATGCGCACATAGCGCGCAGGATCGGCTTCAGCGCGCTTCAGAAACGCATTGCGCACTGCCTCGAAAAATGCCCGGCCTTCCAGCTCGAAACGATCGAGACGACCACGGGCGCTGGCGCGGGCCAAGCCGATTTCCACCGGCAGATCGAAAATCAGAGTCAGATCAGGACGCAGATCGCCCTGCACGAAGTTCTCCAGCGTGGCGATGCGCTCCAGCGACAAACCTCGTCCACCACCCTGATAGGCGTACGTCGAATCGGTGAAACGGTCGCACAGCACCACTGCACCGCGGGCCAGCGCCGGACGAATCACTTCGGCCAAGTGCTGAGCGCGCGCCGCGAACACCAGCAACAGCTCGGCATCCGGGTTCATGACTTCGTCGGCCGGGGCCAGCAGCACGTCGCGGATCCGCTCGGCCAGTGGCGTACCGCCGGGCTCACGGGTCAGCACCACTTCGATACCGGCGGCGCGCAGGCGCTCGGCGAGGTATTCGCGGTTGGTGCTTTTGCCGGCGCCTTCCGGGCCTTCCAGAGTAATAAACAAGCCAGTCACAGGCAGTCCTTAGTCAAAGTCATTGCGCGTTGGAGGGTGCAGCGGCGTCCGGTGCCGGGGTTGGCGCAGGTTCCTCGGCGGGAACTTGCGGCAACGCTTCCGGCGCCGTGTCCGGAGATGCCGCAGGAATCGGATCTTGCGCAGATTCCGGTGTAACTACAGGCGCCGGGCTGGAACGATAATCCGCACGACGCTTGAGCTGAAACTCACGCACCGCCGCGTTATGCGCATCGAGATCATCCGAGAACACATGGCTGCCGTCGCCACGCGCGACGAAGTACAGGCTGGTGCCATCGACCGGATTCAGCGCCGCATGAATCGCTTCACGCCCGACCATCGCAATTGGCGTCGGCGGCAGGCCAGGAATCACGTAAGTGTTGTACGGCGTCGGCTCTTTCAAATGCGCGCGCGTCAGCTTGCCGGTGTAGCGATCGCCCAAACCGTAGATCACCGTCGGGTCGGTCTGCAACTGCATGCCCAACGCCATCCGCCGTACGAAGACCCCGGCAATCTGCCCGCGCTCTTGCGGGACGCCGGTTTCTTTTTCGACCAGCGAGGCCATGATCAGCGCTTGATACGGCTCTCGGTAAGGCACGTCCGACGCACGTTTTTCCCATTCGCTGGCCAGCACTTCGTCGAGACGGTCGAAGGACTTCTTCAGCAGCTCGGCATCGGTCATACCGCGCACGAAGCGATAGGTGTCAGGAAAGAAACGCCCTTCCGGGAACAGGCCTTTATGGCCGATCTTCGCCATTACGTCGCTGTCGCTCAAACCGCTCAGGGTCTGCTCGATTTTCTCGTCCTTGGCCAATGCAGCACGCACTTGATGGAAGTTCCAGCCTTCCACCAGCGTGAGGCTGTACTGAACCACGTCGCCGCGCTTCCAAGAGTCGATCAGACCATTAACGGTCATGCCCGGCTGCATGCGGTATTCACCGCTGTGGATCGGTGTGCCGGCGAGGTTGAAGCGCCAGTAAACCCGTAGCCAGAACGCGTCCTTGATGACGCCATCGGTTTCGAGTTCGAGGAAAGTTCGGGTGGGGGTAGAGCCTTTCGGCACATCCAGCAGCTCTTCCTGCGTGATGTTCAGGGGTTGTTCCAGTGCGGAGTGAATCTTCCAGGCGCTGGCGCCCAACAACAGCCCTGCCAGAACCAGTCCGGTTTCCAGCAGCAGCAAAAGTTTACGTCTCACGAATCAGGCATCCAGTAGCGCGCGGGCAATGGTTTGCAGTTTACGGGTGAGCGGGCCAACCGGCCAGCTCAGTGCAGCGTAGGCGCGTACCGGCCAAACGCCATAAACACTGTTGCAGAGGAACACTTCATCAGCCCATTGCAGCTGTTCGAGGCTGATGTCGGCGATTTGCGTGGGGATGGCCAATGACTCGGCCTGAAACAATATTTCGGCGCGCATCACACCGGCGACACCGCAGCGTTTCAGATCGGGCGTGATCAACACACCGTCACGCACCAGAAACACATTGCTGAACACCCCTTCGATGACCCGACCAGCCTGATCAAGCATCAAGCCTTCAGCATGCTCGCTGTCCTGCCATTCGGCGCGGGCGAGCACTTGTTCGAGTCGGTTGAGGTGTTTGAGTCCCGCAAGCAATGGCTGGATAGCCAAGCGTGTGCTGCACGGAAACAGGCGAACGCCTTGTTCAGCATGGACGGCGGGATAAGCCGCCGGTGGATTGCCTTGCAGAATGCGTCGGCCCGGTGCCGCAGGATCTGGCGCATAACCGCGCAAACCGTCGCCACGGGTGAGGATGAGCTTGAGCACGCCCTCGCCCATCGCTGCCGCATAGCTCAGCAGCTCATGACGAATCAACTCGATATCGGCGGCGATGGCCAGACGCGAACAGCCATCGGCCAGTCGCGTCAGATGCCGATCGAGCAGGATCGGTTGGCCGCCACGCACAGCAATGGTCTCGAACAGACCATCGCCGTAAGCCAGGCCGCGATCTTTCAGCGACAGAGCGTCAGCCGGTTGACCGTCGACCCAGCAGTCCATCAGCCTGCGAACCGACGGAACGCCAGGGTGCCGTTAGTGCCGCCAAAACCGAAGGAGTTGGACAGTACGACATCAATGTCCATGTTGCGCGCAGTGTGCGGCACAAAATCGAGATCGCAGCCTTCGTCCGGCTCATCGAGGTTGATGGTTGGCGGTGCCACCTGGCTGTTGATCGCCAGCACGCTGAAGATCGCTTCAACCGCGCCCGCCGCGCCCAACAGGTGGCCGGTCATCGATTTGGTCGAGCTGACCGCCAGCTTGTAGGCGTGCTCACCGAACACCGACTTGATCGCGTTGGCTTCGGCAAGGTCACCGGCCGGAGTCGAAGTGCCGTGGGCGTTGATGTACTGCACTTGGTCGACGTTGATCTTCGCGTCGCGCAACGCATTGGTGATGCAGCGTGCTGCACCGGCGCCGTCGGCCGGTGGCGAGGTCATGTGGAACGCATCGCCGCTGGTGCCGAAACCGATCAGCTCGGCGTAGATGGTCGCGCCACGTGCCTTGGCGTGTTCGAGTTCTTCAAGCACCAGTGCACCGGCACCGTCGGACAGGACGAAACCGTCACGGCCCTTGTCCCACGGACGGCTGGCACGGGTTGGCTCGTCGTTGCGGGTCGACAGCGCACGGGACGCGCCGAAGCCGCCCATGCCCAGACCGCACGCGGCCATTTCGGCACCACCGGCAATCATCACGTCGGCTTCGTCGTACATGATGTTGCGCGCGGCCATGCCGATGCAGTGCGTACCGGTGGTGCATGCAGTGGCGATGGCGTAGTTAGGCCCCTGTGCACCCAGATGGATGGACAGAAAACCGGAAATCATATTGATGATCGAGCCTGGCACGAAGAATGGCGAGATTCGACGCGGGCCCGTCTCATGCAGGGTACGGCTGGTTTCTTCGATGTTGGTCAGACCGCCGATACCCGAACCCATGGCCACGCCAATGCGTTCACGGTTGGCGTCGGTGACTTCCAGACCGGAGTTGCGCACGGCTTGAAAACCGGCGGCGAGACCGTACTGAATGAACAGGTCGAGCTTGCGTGCTTCCTTGACCGACAGGTATTCCTCGACATTGAAGCCCTTTACCGAGCCGCCAAAGCGGGTGGAATAGG
>NZ_JBIVJB010000041.1:38053-38330 GCF_044750025.1 Pseudomonas sp. NPDC088885
GATCAGACCAATGCCACTGCGGCCAGCCAGAATGCCCTGCCAACTGCTCGGCACATCCGTGCCCAGTGGCGACAACATACCCATACCGGTGACTACGACGCGTCTACGCGACACAGCACTCTCCTTTTTCAAATGACGACGACTTTGCATCAGGCCTAAAGAAAAAACCGCACGCCATGATGGCAGTGCGGTTTTTCCATGACAGCAAACAACGATTACAAACTATTACGCCTGGTGGCTAGTAACGTAGTCGATTGCAGCTTGTACAGTAGTGATC
>NZ_JBIVJB010000042.1:0-38218 GCF_044750025.1 Pseudomonas sp. NPDC088885
GTAATCATTTATGGAGGGGGGGAAATTAAGCTTTTGGCTTAATGAGGCCGCGCCGCAGAGAAGGCGACAGGATCGCGTACTTATTCGAAAAGGAGTGCGTCGGCGACGGCTAGCAGGGGGCAGTGGAGAAACCACTGCGGGGCCGAATGTACCACCTGAGTTTCTGAGCGTCTAGCCCTGAATACGCAAAAAGCCCCGCAATTTGCGAGGCTTTTTTTAATGCACTTTACAGCGACGCTTAGATGTTGGCGTCGAGGAAAGCTGCCAGCTGCGACTTCGACAGCGCGCCGACTTTGGTCGCTTCAACGTTGCCGTTCTTGAACAGCATCAGCGTCGGGATACCACGCACGCCATGCTTGGCCGGAGTTTCCTGGTTTTCGTCGATGTTCAGTTTGGCAACGGTCAGCTTGCCTTTATAAGTCTCGGCAATCTCGTCCAGAACCGGAGCGATCATTTTGCAAGGACCGCACCATTCAGCCCAGTAATCGACCAGGACAGCGCCTTCGGCCTTGAGTACGTCGGCTTCGAAGCTAGCGTCGCTAACGTGTTTGATAAGATCGCTGCTCATGGAATTCTCCAGGTTGTAAGCAAAAAAACGTGGCCCATCATAGCCGCCCTTCCCCTGTTCAGGAAGCCGCAGATGATTGAGTCTTGCTATGGCACTCGATGAGTTTGGGTATAGCTCAAGTCACGCGGTAGCGGGAGCGATGAAGGCGATTCCGGTGCGCAGCGCGGCATTGCGCACGTGCTCCTGCATGGCTTTTTGCGCGGCAGCCGAGGCCCGGCGAGCGAGGGCGCGAAGGATTTTGCGGTGTTCCTGCCAGGTTTCCAGGGCGCGTTCGGCACGGATGAACGGTAGTTTCTGGCTCTCGAGGAACATCTCGGCGCTGGCGGTGAGGATGCTCAGCATCGCCTGATTGCCGCTGGCCAGGAGGATGCGCCGGTGGAATTCGAAGTCGAGTTTCGCTGCCGCCTCAAAGTCGCCGGCCTTCAATTGCTCGCGCATCGCCGCAACATTGTCTTCCAGCGCATCAAGATCAAACGTGCTCAACGTCACTGCCGCCAACCCGGCGGCAAAGCCTTCCAGCGCATAACGCAACTGAAAGATATCCAGCGGCGACGCCTGCGCAGCGAATGACCAGCCCGGCGCGTTCTCGCCCGACGACAGCTCCACCGGCGCCTGCACGAACACGCCTTTGCCCGGCTGAATACTGACCACGCCCAACGCACTCAGCGATGACAACGCCTCGCGCAACGACGCCCGGCTCACCCCCAGTTGCAGCGCCAGATCACGTTGCGACGGCAAGGCATCGCCGGCGCCGAAACCCTGTTCGGTGATCAGTTTGCGGATCGCTTGCAGCGCCACTTCGGGTACTGCACGGGAAATCGAATTCATGGTTATTCAGACGCGTCAGGCCAATGTGCGGCTAGTTGTAAAGCTATTCGCCGAGTCCGGCAAGTCATGCCCCAGCGGGGTTCGGTGATCGCGGCCGATGCGCTATCGCAGTGCGAAAAACAACCTGACTGTTCAGACCAGTAAGACCGAACAAAGCCGCTGAAACCGCGGCCTGCCGCAGCGAAAGCCACGTATTGGCACGGCGCATGCTCTGTCCGAACGCAGAAATCACTTCTCGCCGATCCGGAGATTGTCCATGACCAAGCGTTACAGCGCCCTCCTCGCCGCTCTGTTTTCCAGCCTGCTGCTCAGCCAGGTACCCGCTCACGCCGACGGCCTCGACGACGTGGTCAAACGCGGCACGCTGAAAGTCGCCGTGCCGCAGGACTTCCCGCCGTTCGGCTCGGTCGGCCCGGACATGAAACCTCGTGGCCTCGACATCGACACGGCGAAACTGCTGGCCGACCAGCTCAAGGTCAAACTCGAACTGACCCCGGTCAACAGCACCAACCGCATCCCGTTCCTGACCACCGGCAAGGTCGACCTGGTGATTTCCAGCCTCGGCAAAAACCCCGAGCGCGAGAAAGTCATCGACTTCTCCCGCGCCTACGCACCCTTCTACCTCGCCGTGTTCGGCCCGCCAGATGCTGCCATCGCCAGCCTCGACGACCTCAAGGGCAAGACCATCAGCGTCACCCGTGGCGCCATCGAAGACATCGAGCTGACCAAGGTCGCCCCTGAAGGCGTGACCATCAAACGCTTCGAAGACAACAACTCGACCATCGCCGCTTACCTCGCCGGGCAGGTCGACCTGATCGCCAGCGGCAACGTGGTCATGGTCGCGATCAGCGAAAAGAACCCGAAACGCGTGCCGGCGCTGAAAGTGAAGCTCAAGGATTCGCCCGTCTACGTCGGCGTGAACAAGAACGAAGCGGCGCTGCTGGCCAAGGTCAACGACATCCTGACCACCGCCAAGGCTGACGGCGCACTGGAAAAGAACTCGCAGACCTGGCTGAAAGAGCCGCTGCCGGCCGATCTCTGATCGACTGCGCGGGAGACCTTCATGGCTTATCAGTTCGATTTCATGCCGGTGGTGCAAAACACCGACCTGCTGCTGCGCGGGGCGCTGTTCACCCTTGAGCTGACGGCCATCGGCGCGCTGCTCGGGGTCGGCGTGGGCATTGTCGGGGCATTGGTGCGAGCGTGGAACATCCGTCCGTTCTCGGCGATCTTTGGCGTCTACGTCGAGTTGATCCGCAACACGCCGTTTCTGGTGCAGTTGTTCTTTATCTTCTTCGGCCTGCCGTCGCTGGGCGTGCAGATTTCCGAGTGGCAAGCGGCGGTACTGGCGATGGTGATCAACCTCGGTGCCTATTCGACCGAGATCATCCGCGCCGGCATTCAGGCGATTCCGCGCGGGCAACTGGAAGCCGCAGCGGCACTGGCGATGACGCGCTTCGAAGCGTTCCGCCATGTGGTGCTGCTGCCGGCGCTGGGCAAGGTCTGGCCGGCCCTGAGCAGCCAGATCATCATCGTCATGCTCGGTTCGGCGGTGTGTTCGCAGATCGCCACCGAAGAGCTGAGCTTCGCCGCCAACTTCATTCAGTCGCGCAACTTCCGCGCCTTTGAAACCTATGCGCTGACCACGTTGATCTACCTGTGCATGGCGCTGTTGATTCGCCAGTTACTCAACTGGATCGGCCGTCGTTACATCAGCCGAAGCGGGGGCCGCGCATGAGCGATTTCACCTTCTGGGACATCCTGCGCAACCTGCTGATCGGCTTGCAATGGACGCTGGCGCTGTCGCTGGTGGCGTTTATCGGCGGCGGCCTCGTCGGCCTGCTGATCCTGATCATGCGCATCTCGAAAAACCCTCTATCGAGCAACATCGCCCGCACTTGGATCGAGCTGTTCCAAGGCACGCCGCTATTGATGCAGCTGTTTCTGGTGTTCTTCGGCGTGGCCCTGGCCGGGATCGAAATCTCGCCGTGGATGGCCGCAGCGATTGCCTTGACCTTGTTCACCAGTGCTTATCTGGCGGAGATCTGGCGCGGTTGCGTTGAGTCGATCGCGCATGGCCAGTGGGAAGCCTCGGCGAGTCTGGCGCTCAATCCTCTGGAGCAACTGCGTTACGTGATCCTGCCGCAAGCGCTGCGCATTGCCGTGGCGCCGACCGTGGGCTTTTCGGTGCAAGTGGTCAAAGGCACCGCGGTGACCTCGATCATCGGCTTCACCGAATTGACCAAGACCGGCGGCATGCTCGCCAACGCCACGTTTGAACCGTTCATGGTCTACGGCCTCGTCGCCCTCGGCTATTTCCTGCTCTGCTACCCCTTGTCCCTCAGTGCGCGCTACCTGGAAAGGAGACTGCATGCCTCTGCTTAGAATTTCCGCCCTGCATAAATACTACGGCGATCACCACGTGCTCAAAGGCATCGACCTCAGCGTCGAAGAAGGCCAGGTGGTGGCGATCATCGGCCGCAGCGGCTCGGGCAAATCCACCCTGTTGCGCACGCTTAATGGTCTGGAATCGATCAACGACGGCGTGATCGAAGTCGACGGCGAATACCTCGACGCCGCCCGCGCCGATCTGCGCAGCCTGCGGCAAAAAGTCGGCATGGTGTTTCAGCAGTTCAACCTGTTCCCGCACCTGACCGTCGGCGAGAACGTGATGCTCGCGCCGCAAGTGGTGCAGAAAGTGCCGAAAGCCAAAGCGGCGGAACTGGCGAGAGAGATGCTCGAACGCGTGGGCCTCGGGGAAAAATTCGATGCCTTTCCGGATCGGCTGTCCGGCGGCCAACAGCAGCGCGTGGCGATTGCCCGGGCATTGGCGATGTCACCGAAAGTCTTGCTCTGTGATGAGATTACCTCGGCACTCGATCCGGAACTGGTCAACGAAGTGCTCAGCGTCGTGCGGCAATTGGCCAAGGAAGGCATGACGCTGATCATGGTCACTCACGAGATGCGCTTTGCCCGCGAAGTCGGCGACAAACTGGTGTTTATGCACCACGGCAAGGTGCATGAAGTGGGCGATCCGAAGCTGTTGTTTGCCAATCCGCAGACGGCGGAACTGGCCAACTTCATCGGCACGGTGGAGCACGCGGGCTGAGCATTCAGTCGTGCAGCAACTCGAATGTGCCGGCGGCTTCGAACAGGGTTTCGTCGTGGATCTGCAACTGGCGGGTGTCTAGCTGCGCCTGAACGTCGATCTGCGCAGTAAAGTGCCGGGCGCGCTGCGATTGAATGGTTTGCGCCGCATCGAACAGTTGTTCCGCGCGTGGCTGCGGCTCGGTATCGCGGGTCAGCATCGCCGCGCTGCCGTCTATTACCGCGTCGCTGATGCGCAGGCTGAATTGGCCCTGTTGGCCTAGCCGGAAAACATTCGGGCCCGCGCTGGTGCCGTTGAAGCGCAGTTTGATTGGCGTGGGCGTCTGGCAGATCACCGTCAAGGTGAGTCGGTGAGTGTCCAGATTTACCCAATGTTGGCCGAGAGGTTGGTCGGGGAATGCGCCGCGATGTAATTGGCCGTAATCAACTTCGGACTGGCTCAATCGTGATTCGCAGTCAGCGGCGAAAATCGGTGTCATCAGCAGGTAGATGACTAGCGCGACGGCTGATTTAGCGTGCATGGCAAACGCCCTCCATGGCTTCATACAAGCGATCGCTGTGAGTGTCGGGCGGCGGTTCCAGTTGCAGCTCGCAGCGGCGGTTGTTGGCGAGCTGAACGTGCAACGTCTGCGCGCCCTGCACATCACTCAAAAACGCTTTGCCGCCCTCAACGACTGAACCGAGTAGTTGCCCCTGCTCCGTCAACACCGACGCGCCTCGGCTGACTGGCAGTCCTTGCTCATCGACAATTTGCAACAGCACGCGACGCACGCTGATCACTTCGAAATCCAGCGTATTGAATGAGCCGCGTCCGGCCTGCACTTCTTTGAAACCATTGATCAGATCGACCCGGCGCGGCAACGTCCGGGTCATCACTTGCACGCGGCTTTGGCTGTACGCCGACAGCCCGGGAATCACCGCGCGCCCGTCGCCGTCCGTCCACACCGGGCCTGACGGCGTCGTTAACTGCACCCCCGAAAGATTTCCCACGGAAGCGATGCCGAAGGTGTCTTGAATGGCATAAGGGGAAAACGTCACACCGTCCTCGTGCACAGCGATGCCTCCCTTGAGCTGGCCCATGTAACTGTTGCTCGCCGCGTCGCGGTTCACGCCAAGCCCGACTTGGGCATAGCGCGGAAGCAGGCCGACGCTGGCGTTCAGCCGCGAACCGCGCGCCTCGCCGATGCCGTCGACGCCCAAGCGATAACTCACCGTGTCGTTGACCTGCTCGCTCAGCGCCGAGCCCAGCGTCGTTTGCGTGTCGCGGTGGCTGGCATAGGTGCGCAACTGGCGCGAGCCGCCGAGGGGAATGCCGATGCTCAGGTGCATTGCCGTCGCGTTCGATTCGGCTTCGATGTTGAACGACACGCTGGCGTGCTTGAATCCCTTGCCCCACGAACCGCTCAAGCGTTGCCGGTGCTCACCGTTGTGCAAGGCGCTGCGGCTGATTGCAGCGCTGAACCCGCCCCACCGCGGATCCGCCCAACCTAGCGTCGCGCTGAATTGATTGGCGAAGCGCTGCTGCAATTGATCGGCGCTGTAGCTCTGGTTATCCAGCACATCGCGGTATTGCTCGCTGCGCAGTGTGGCGCTGAGGCCGAAACTGGCCCGTTCGAAAAATGCGCTCGATATGGAAAGGCTCTGCTGCACTCCCTGCGAATCGGTGTCGGCCTGCCGGGCTAAAATTGTGCGCCAACGCAGGTCAGCGTGCTGAAACAGACGGGTATCGATGCCCCAGCCGCTCGCCTGATAATTTGGCGTTGTCATCAGGCCGCTGCTGAGCAGCGACGTCGGCCCCAAGCCCCAACTGCCGCTGAGCGTGGCGACGGTTTGATTGTCGATCTGTTCATCCGCTCGCGAACGCAGGGTTCCCACCGCCAGGTGATAGCCGGGTCGGGCCTGACTGATTTGATGGAACGCCGAGACTGGTAACGCAAACTCCCTTGTCGCACCGTCCTCACCAATGACCTTCACCTGTAGATCATCGCTGCCGTTGAGCAAAGCAAAACCGTTCAGGCTGAACGGCCCTGCTGGCACCAATGTGCTGTAGATCAGCGCGCCGGACTGGCGAACTTCGATGCGCGATGGGCTGCTGGCGATGCCATCGACAGTGGCGCTGGATTCGCTTGGCCGCACAGCGCTCTGGGCTGGAAAAAACTGCGCGCCAGTGATGGGCACACCGGCAAACAGTGGACTGCTGGTGTTGATCTGGCCCAATTGCAACGTTGAATCCAGCCGTTGCAGATCGCGCTGGGCATAGCTGTAAAGGTGTTCGACTCCGCCAGTCTGCTGCCCGGAATTCCACTGCTGACGACTGCGTACGATCCAGTCCGCCGTGTTGAAACCGGCCAGCGTGGAGGCCGAGATGTAGCGACTGCTGCCAGCCGCAGACGCGTTATCCAGTCCGAGCAAGTCGTAGCTGAACATCCCGGCCGTGCCGCCATGGGTGAAATTCGTGGTCGTTTGCGCCACATCGGCCAGCGCATGGGTTGGCACCAGCAGAAGCACTTCTTGTTGATTCGGCCGCAAAGTCACTTGTGTCTGGGGGTAATGCGCCTGGAAAGTGAGACAACCCTGGCTGTCGGTGGTGCTTTTATCGAGGCTGCGCAATCCTGCCTTGTCCAGCAGACCCTGGGTAAAACACAGCTCACCGGCGGTATCGAACTGCGCCTCGGCCCAGCCCTGCTGACGGCCATTGACGAACAGTGTCACCACGCGCCGGCCCTCGCTATAACGCGGAGCCAGCCGAAAATACTCGGCCATGGCCGGATCGATGCCGCGACTGCCGAGTACATCGGTGTCGAACTCCACCGTCCGGGGTTGCGCAGCGAGTGCGTGCTCACACACACCGAGCGCCGCCAGACACACCGCTCGGGCAACCCCGCTGGCCATGCTTCAAGGCCCTTGGACATTGAGGCGAGCGTCGTAGCTGTCGACGGTAAAGCCATAAACCGTTGCCGGGTAAAACGTGACTCCCGTGGCCGATTGCGGCTGTTTATTCAGCTTGCGCTGCAGGACTTCGCCCGGCAGCACGTAGGTTCGACCAATATCCGCGACGTGATTCTGCGGGGTCAGCACGACCTCTTGGGATAGCCGTACGACGTAGGGGCTTTCATTGCGCACTTGCAGGACATCGCCCACCAGCGACCACTCAAGCAGCGTCCACGGCGTGGGATTTTTCGCCAGGCCCCGCGGATGAATGATCAGCGGCAGGTTCTGCCGGATCGTAACGCCGACGGATGCCGTGTCTGCGGGTTTTCTCGGCGGTACGCCTTCGAAAATGATGCGTTTGAGGCGCTGGGTTTTCAGCGGCTCGGAGAAGTGCCCGATCACCCGCACCAATTGTTTGTCCGAGGCTTCTACCCGGGTGATTGGCGGGGTTACCAGCGCGAGAAACTCGGGATCTTCCGGGAGGTTCTCGATCGACGAGTACAACAAGGCTGGCGTCGCATCGGTATTTTTTATATTGATGGTTGTTTCACCGTCCTCTTCATAAAGAATGACCACGGTCGTTTCCGGCACCATGCCGTCGGCGCGCACCGACAAACTTGCGACCAACACGACAACAAAGAAAACAATTGGAATAACTTTAATTAAAACCATTACTCTGCCCACAGGACACCCTCACGAGCAACGCAGCCTCGCGACAAAACAACGACAGTTAATTATTTAACAGCATGTTCCGGCACATCACTGTTCAGTGACATGCCGGGGGCGCTGACGACTATCAGAGATAACTGAGCTCGAAAGTAGCCAAGCCATCCAGAGGCACATCATTATCGATGGTCAATTCCCCTGCCTTATTGATCACCGCCTGAACTTCCAGCACACCGGTTAAGGTGATGAAGGACACCGGCGCCAGCAGTCCCGTCATCCGCGACCAAGCCGCAACGTTGTCTGCCTGACCGACCGCACCGGTGGTAGTTGCCAGCCAGCTGTTGCCATTGTCTACCGAAGTAATCGGCCTGATTGGCTGGCTCGCGGACAGGAAGCTGTCCGGCTTGAGGTTGATCGCATAGCCGCCAATGTGCTCGCCCTTGGCAGTCGCGCCCAGACCGTAGTTGTAGTTGTCGGTGTAATCCGCACCGATCGTGCTGGCCAGAATACCCGGCACCTGACTGAAGCCTTTGCCGTCCTGCGCCTTGAGTCCGACCTTGGTTTGGCCCCGGCAATTGATGTTGAAGACGATCTCTTTCTTTTCCAGCACCGTGTACGAGGTCTGATTAAGATCCTCTGCCGCAATGTTGCCGTAATCGACAACGCCACCGCCCTGCAGAAACGGCACACAACTGGCCGGCACAATCGTGCCCTTGACCCGCAGATCAATAGCCGCCTGAGCATTGATAGAAACGCTGGCAATCACTGTAGCCGCCATTAAAGCACTTATTGTTTTCATAACTTGTCCACCTGACGCTTATTGACTTCAACACAGTTGAAGTCTTCATCCCTGTAAAAAGAGTACGAGCAGGCAATGGCCAGCACTCATACCCGACTTACACAGTCTGAGGACATTGCCTACGAATAAGAAGAAGACACGGTGTCAAAGCCAGTAGGAAATTGCACTTACATGGCGAAGGAAGAGGTTATTAACACTTGCCGAAAAAGTTCTACAGCGCCTAGGTAAAAAGCTCTATATGCCGTAGGAAAACATTCCGCTTATAAAGTCACTCTTTGTATCAACTAACACAGCAATCACTATTCCCGGATCAGCATCCGATCGGCCATCTACAGCATCAACCTTGATCTCTGTGCGTTGGCGGCAGCCGTTGATCGTGGCACGATGTCGAGGTTATCGACCGAGACCCCCTGACCATGCCGCAATCCAAAGCCAAGAATTTGTCCCTGATCGCCGCAATCGACCTGGGCTCCAACAGCTTTCACATGGTCGTGGCCAAGGCCCAGAACGGCGAAATCCGCATCCTTGAGCGCCTCGGCGAGAAGGTGCAACTGGCCGCCGGCATCGACGATGAGCGCAAGCTCAACGAAGAATCGATGCAGCGAGGCCTCGATTGCCTCAAGCGTTTTGCCCAACTGATCAACGGTATGCCGCTCGGCGCCGTGCGTATCGTCGGCACCAACGCCTTGCGTGAAGCGCGCAACCGCCTCGAATTCATCCACCGCGCTGAAGAAATCCTCGGTCATCCGGTGGAAGTCATCTCCGGCCGTGAAGAAGCGCGTCTGATTTATCTGGGCGTGTCGCACACCCTCGCCGACACCCCGGGCAAACGCCTGGTCGCCGACATCGGCGGCGGCAGTACCGAGTTCATCATCGGTCAGCGTTTCGAGCCGCTGCTGCGCGAGAGCCTGCAAATGGGCTGCGTCAGCTTCACCCAGCGCTACTTCAAGGACGGCAAGATCACCCCGGCCCGCTACGCCCAGGCGTACACGGCCGCGCGGCTGGAGATCATGAGCATTGAACACGCCCTGCATCGCCTGACCTGGGATGAAGCCATCGGCTCCTCCGGCACCATCCGCGCCATCGGCCTCGCGTTGAAGGCTGGCGGGCATGGCACCGGCGAGGTGAATGCCGAGGGGCTGGCGTGGCTCAAGCGTCGTCTGTTCAAACTGGGAGATGCCGACAAGATCGATTTTGAAGGCATCAAGCCTGATCGTCGGGCGATTTTCCCGGCGGGTCTGGCGATTCTCGAAGCAATTTTTGATGCGCTTGAACTGCAACGCATGGATCACTGCGAAGGCGCGCTGCGTGAAGGCGTGCTGTATGACCTGCTCGGTCGCCATCATCACGAAGACGTGCGCGAACGTACCCTCACTTCGCTGATGGAGCGCTACCACGTCGATCAGGAACAAGCGGCACGGGTTGAACGCAAAGCCTTGCACGCGTTCGATCAGGTAGCCGTGGACTGGGAGCTGGACGACGGCATTTGGCGCGAACTGCTGGGCTGGGCGGCGAAAGTGCACGAAGTCGGTCTCGACATCGCGCACTATCACTACCACAAGCACGGCGCTTATTTGATTGAGCACTCGGACCTCGCCGGTTTCTCCCGCGAAGACCAGCAGATGCTCGCCCTGCTGGTGCGCGGCCATCGCCGTAACATTCCCAAAGACAAATTCGCCGATTTCGGTGACGACGGCGCCAAGCTGATTCGCCTGTGCGTGCTGCTGCGTTTCGCGATTCTGTTCCACCACATCCGTGGCACACAGGCGATGCCGCAGGTGGTGTTGCATGCCAAGGGCGACACCCTGGACGTGGAATTCCCGGAGAACTGGCTGGATGAAAATCAGCTGACTCAGGCAGATTTTGGCCTCGAAGCCGATTGGCTGACGCGAGTGGGCATCGTCCTCACCGTCCACTGACACACCGCAAATCTCCACTGTAGGAGCAGCCGCAGGCTGCGATCTTTTGATCCGTTTTTTTACGATCAACGTCAAAAGATCGTCCGATCGCGGCCCGAGCCTTCGGCAGCTCCTACAGGTGTGTGGAAGACAGGCACAAAAAAGGCGATCCGCGGGGATCGCCTTTTTTATTGGGTTTGGTTTGAGATTGGGGTGGGCCTGCCCCTCACCCCAGCCCTCTCCCGAGGGAGAGGGGGCCGATTTGTGGGCTTATCAGATTGTGAGTTCAACTCGGTATCCCACGTCGGCGTACCTCGCCCAAACACTCCGATCAGTCCCCTCTCCCTCCGGGAGAGGGCTAGGGTGAGGGGCTCTTGCCTTTGACCTTAACTGCTCACTGGCAAAATCGGCCTACCCAACCGTTCCAGCAACGGCGCCTGAGCACTCCTCGGGTTCTCATTCCCGGTCGGCGCACGGGTGGGCATCGTCCTCACCGTCCACTGAGACACCGCAAATCTCCCCTGTAGGAGCTGCCGCAGGCTGCGATCTTTTGATCCGTTTTTTTACGATCAACGTCAAAAGATCGTCCGATCGCGGCCCGAACCTTCGGCAGCTCCTACAGGTGTGTGGATGACAGGTATGAAAAAGGCGATCCGCGGGGATCGCCTTTTTTATTGGGTTTGGTTTGAGATGAGGGGCTCTTGCCTTTGGCCCTAGCTGCTCACCGGCAAAATCGGGCTACCCAACCGCTCCAGCAACGTCGCCTGCGCACTCCTCGGGTTCTGGTTCCCGGTCGGCGTGTTGCGGATGTAACGGCCATCCGACTGCAGACTCCAGCTATGAGTGTTGTCAGTCAAATACAGCTCCAGCTCTTTCTTCACGCGGGTCAGCAGCTTTTTGCCTTCCACCGGGAAGCAAGTCTCGACGCGTTTGTCGAGGTTGCGTTCCATCCAGTCGGCGCTGGAGAGGAACATTTGTTCGTCGCCGCCGTTGAGGAAGTAGAACACCCGCGTGTGCTCCAGGAAGCGACCGATGATCGAGCGCACATGAATGTTGTGCGAAACCCCGGCAATCCCCGGACGCAAGCAGCACATGCCGCGCACCACCAGATCGATGCGCACGCCGGACTGGCTGGCCTTGTACAGCGCGCGGATGATCTTCGGATCGGTCAGCGAGTTGAACTTGGCGATGATGTGCGCCGGTTTGCCTTCGACGGCGAACTGGGTCTCGCGGGCAATCATGTCGAGCATGCCCTTCTTCAGCGTGAACGGCGCATGCAGCAGCTTTTTCATGCGCAGGGTTTTACCCATGCCGATCAACTGGCTGAACAGTTTGCCAACGTCTTCGCACAAGGCGTCGTCGGAAGTCAGCAGGCTGTAGTCGGTGTACAGCTTGGCGTTGCCGGCGTGGTAGTTGCCGGTGCCGAGGTGCGCGTAACGCACAATTTCGCCGGCCTCACGACGCAGAATCAGCATCATCTTGGCGTGGGTCTTGAAACCGACCACGCCGTAGATCACCACCGCACCGGCCGCTTGCAGACGGCTGGCCAGTTGCAGGTTGGATTCTTCGTCGAAGCGCGCACGCAGCTCGATGACCGCCGTCACTTCCTTGCCGTTACGCGCGGCGTCCACCAGCGCATCAACGATCTCGGAGTTGGCGCCCGAGCGGTACAGGGTCTGGCGTACAGCGAGCACGTGCGGATCTTTCGCGGCCTGGCGCAGCAGGTCGACTACCGGGGTGAACGACTCGAACGGGTGCAGCAGCAAGATGTCCTGCTTGCTGACCACGCTGAAAATGTTTTCGCTGTTCTGCAGCAGTTTCGGGATCTGCGGGGTGAACGGCGTGTATTGCAGCTCTGGATGACTGTCCAGACCGGTGATGCTGAACAGCCGCGTCAGGTTGACCGGGCCATTGACCTGATACAGCTCGCTCTCGCTCAGGTTGAACTGCTTGAGCAGGTAATCCGAGAGGTGTTTCGGGCAGGTGTCAGCGACTTCCAGCCGCACCGCATCACCGTAACGACGCGAGAACAACTCGCCACGCAGCGCGCGGGCCAGGTCTTCGACGTCTTCGGAGTCGAGCGCCAGGTCGGCGTTTCGGGTCAGGCGGAACTGGTAGCAACCCTTAACCTTCATGCCTTGGAACAAGTCATCGGCGTGGGCGTGGATCATCGACGACAGGAACACATAGTTGTCGCCGGGGCCGCCGACTTCTTCCGGCACCTTGATGATCCGTGGCAACAGACGCGGTGCCGGGATGATCGCCAGACCGGAATCGCGACCGAGGCGTCGATGCCTTCCAGCTCGACGATGAAGTTCAGGCTCTTGTTCACCAGCAACGGGAACGGGTGCGTCGGGTCGAGGCCGATCGGGGTGATGATCGGCGCGATCTCGTCGCGGAAATAGCGGCGTACCCAGGTCTTGAGCTTGACCGTCCAGTTGCGGCGACGGATGAAGCGCACCTGATGCTTTTCCAGCTCCGGCAGCAGGATGTCGTTGAGGATCGCGTACTGACGGTCAACATGACCGTGCACCAGCTCGCTGATGCGGGCCAGCGCTTGATGCGGTTGCAGGCCATCGGCGCCGGCCTGCTCACGGGCAAAGGTGATTTGCTTCTTCAGGCCGGCGACACGGATTTCAAAGAATTCGTCGAGGTTGCTGGAGAAGATCAGCAGGAACTTCAAACGCTCCAGCAGCGGATAGGACTCGTCCAGCGCCTGTTCCAGCACGCGGATATTGAACTGCAGTTGCGAGAGCTCGCGGTGGATGTACAGGCTGCTGTCATCCAGACCCGGAATGATGATCGCCGGCACCGCCACAGCGGTTTCGGCCACCGGCGCGGGTGGCGCTGGCTCCAGTTCCGGCGGGGTCTCGGTGATTTGCTCCACCACCGGCTGAGCTTCTTTTACTGCAACTTCAGTGAGTCCTTCGGTATTCATCGAATGTTCCTGGGAGGGCTATTTCTGCTCTTGTAACAATTGAGCGGCACGGACAGCAAAGTAAGTCAGGATGCCATCTGCACCGGCACGTTTAAAGGAGGTCAGTGATTCGAGGATCACCGCTTCACTCAACCAGCCATTCTGGATCGCCGCCATGTGCATGGCGTATTCGCCACTAACCTGATAGACGAAGGTCGGCACTTTGAAGGCATCTTTTACCCGGAAAAGAATGTCCAGATACGGCATGCCCGGTTTGACCATGACCATGTCCGCGCCTTCAGACAAGTCCGCATCGACTTCGTGCAGCGCTTCGTCGCTGTTGGCCGGATCCATCTGATAAGAGGCTTTGTTGGCCTTGCCGAGATTCGAAGCTGAACCCACGGCATCGCGGAACGGGCCGTAGTAGGCGCTGGCGTACTTGGCCGAATAGGCCATGATCCGCACATTGACGTGGCCGGCGATTTCCAGCGCTTCGCGAATCGCCTGAATGCGACCGTCCATCATGTCCGACGGCGCCACCACCTGTGCGCCAGCTTCGGCATGGGACAACGCCTGACGCACCAGTGCGTCGACGGTGATGTCGTTCTGCACGTAGCCTTCTTCGTCGAGAATGCCGTCCTGACCGTGGGTGGTGAACGGGTCGAGCGCAACGTCGGTGATCACGCCGAGTTCCGGAAAGCGCTCACGCAAGGCGCGGGTGGCGCGCTGGGCGATGCCTTCAGGGTTCCACGCTTCAGCGGCGTCGAGGGATTTCAATTCAGGAGGCGTGACCGGAAACAGCGCCAGCGCCGGAATCCCCAGTTCGACCCACTTGGCGGCCTCTTCGAGCAGCAGGTCGATGCTCAGGCGCTCTACGCCGGGCATTGAGGCAACGGCTTCGCGGCGGTTTTCACCGTGGAGCACGAACACCGGCAAAATCAGATCATCCACCGTCAGCACATTTTCCCGTACCAGCCGACGCGAAAAATCATCGCGGCGGTTGCGACGCAAGCGAGTGGCGGGGAACAGACGGTTGGCAGGGGTAAAGCTCACGGCGGACTCCTGAGCCCGCGCAAACGGGCGAGCGTGACAGTTATAGACGGCCATTATGACGAACAGATTACAGTTGTGTGAGGCCTGTGGCACGGTGACGGATTCCATTCTTATTGTAGGAATTGTTCACGTCGAGACACATTTGGACACTTTCATGAATGTGTCCGAAGGGTTAGGCTGCGCGTTCATTTCGCCAGCACCCAGACAATGCTCCAACAATTTCTGCATGACTTCGGCTACTTTGCCTTGTTTCTTGGCACGTTCTTCGAAGGCGAAACCATCCTGGTGCTCGCAGGCTTCCTCGCGTTCCGTGGATACATGGACATCAACCTGGTGGTGGTCGTGGCGTTCTTCGGCAGCTATGCCGGTGATCAGCTGTGGTACTTCATGGGGCGCAAGCACGGGCGCAAATTGCTCGCGCGCAAACCGCGCTGGCAGATGATGGGTGACCGCGCGCTGGAACACATTCGCAAGCACCCGGACATCTGGGTGCTGAGCTTCCGCTTCGTTTATGGCTTGCGCACGGTGATGCCGGTGGCGATCGGCCTGTCGGGTTATCCGCCGGGACGCTACCTGCTGCTGAACGGCATTGGCGCGGCGATCTGGGCCACGGCGCTGGCCGCTGCGGCTTACCACTTCGGTGCGGTGCTGGAAGGCATGCTCGGCAGCATCAAGAAATACGAGCTGTGGGTGCTTGGCGCCTTGCTGGTGCTCGGTGTTGGCCTGTGGCTGCGCCGCCGCTTCAAGAATGCGCGTCTGGCGAAGAAGATTTACGAGGATGAACAAGCTGCCAAGGCTGAGCAACTGCAACTCGCCGAGCCAGCCAAGTCCGCCGAACCTAAACCGCCAGCCGAGTAACGCGCTGACGGCAGCTATACAGCCCGATGCCGCTGAGCAGGCTGTACCCGAGCAAGCCAGCCCAGATCATCGGGCTGGCCGGCCACAATCCAACCAGGGGCGCCAGCCACACCAGCGGCACGTTCAACCCCAGCCGCAACAGCTCGACCTTCAACGCCCACGGGCGATTCTCCAGGCTTACGCCCAACGCAAACACCCCGAACGCCACCGCGCCCCAGCCGAGTAACAATCCGGTGGTCGGCAGACTGCGCTCCAGATTCATCAGATAACTGCCCAGCGCGATGTACACGCAAAACTGCAGCGCCACGTAGCATTGCTGGCGACGCTCCAACGGCACGTCGAATTTGCGGAACTGCGCCAGATCCGGCTTGCTTATCGGGTACTGCGCCGCCACATCCGCCGGGCGCCAGCCGGTGCGCATAAACCAGATCCGCAGCTTGTCCCACTTGCGCTCGGCCCGACGTGCGTCGTCCCACAATTGCGCATAAAACTGCAGGTTGGCCCACAACGGATTCCAGCTCGCCAGCGGCGTGGTCACCCCGAAAATCACCGGCTCGTTGTCGTCCTCTTCCTGAAACGTGCCGAACAGACGATCCCAAAGAATGAACACTCCGCCGTAGTTGCGATCCATGTAGAGAGCGTTCTGTGCATGGTGGGCCCGATGATTGGATGGCGTGACGAAGAACCACTCGAACCAGCCGAGCTTGGGAATGTGTTGGGTGTGAACCCAGAATTGATAGAGCAGGTTCAGCGCCGCGACGCTGACGAACACCAACAAAGGCACGCCAAGCACCGCCATCGGCAGGTAGAAAATCCAGCCGAGCAGAAACCCGGTGCTGGTCTGGCGCAGCGCGGTGGAGAGGTTGTACTCCTCGCTCTGGTGATGCACCGAATGCGCGGCCCAGAGGATGTTGCGTTCATGGCCCATGCGGTGCAGCCAGTAGTAGCAGAAATCGTAGAGGACGAAGGCCAGCATCCAGACCCAAACGCTGTCTGCCGGCAGTTTGAACAGCGCCAGATGTTCGAGGGCGAAGGCGTAGGTCAGCAGCCCGACGCCTTTGGTCAGCAGCCCGGTGGTGGTCGACAATACGCCGGTGCTGATGCTGTTCACCGCATCGGCGAGGCGATAGTTGCTCACTCCGCGCCAGCGGTCGGCGATCAGTTCGAGCGCAATCAACACCAGGAAAAACGGCACCGCATACAGAATCAAGTCCATGACGCGCCCTGCTCGCAATCGTATGAACAGATCCTAGGTGTAGCCGCCCGTTTACCCTATGGCAACGCGCGACAATTTAGTAGACATTTAGCGCCATGAATCTGGAGAGAAACCCATGAGCAAAAAAGTTGCAGTGATCCTGTCCGGCAGTGGCGTGTACGACGGCGCCGAGATCCATGAAAGCGTCATCACCCTGCTGCGCCTTGATCAACGCGGCGCGCAGGTACAGTGCTTCGCCCCGAACATCGCGCAATTGCACGTGATCAACCACCTGACCGGCGAAGAAATGCCCGAGACCCGCAACGTGCTGGTCGAGTCGGCACGGATTGCCCGTGGCAACATCAAAGACATCCGCGAAGCCGACGTCGATGACTTCGATGCGCTGATCGTGCCCGGTGGTTTTGGGGCGGCGAAGAACCTTTCCAACTTTGCTGTCGAAGGCGCGGGCTGCAGCGTGCAGCCTGAAGTGCTGGCGCTGGCCGAGGCGTTTGCCGAAGCGGGTAAACCGGTGGGTTTGATGTGCATTTCGCCGGCTCTGGCCGCGAAGATCTACGGCCCGGGCGTGACCTGCACCATCGGCAATGACGCCGACACGGCCACGGCGATGAACAAGATGGGCGCGACGCATGAAGATTGCGCCGTGACCGAGATTATCGAGGACAAGGCGCGCAAACTGGTGACGACCCCGGCTTACATGCTGGCGCAGAACATCAGCGAAGCGGCTTCGGGGATCAACAAACTGGTCGACCGGGTATTAGAGCTAACCCACGAAAACGACGCCTGACGCGGTCTATTGTAGGAGTGAGCCTGCTCGCGATGGCGGTGTGCCAGGCAACATATCTGTTGAATGATCGACCGCTATCGCGAGCAGGCTCACTCCTACAAGGGATTTGTGTTGGGCTCAGGGTTTACGGGTCAGTCGGGTGAGAATCCGATCCAGCGCATTGGCAAACGCCTGCTTCTCGCGATCGCCAAATGGTGCCGGGCCGCCGCTCATCTGGCCTTGCTCGCGCAGATCGGTGAACAGGTTGCGCACCGCCAATCGCTCGCCCATGTTCTGCGCATCGAACTCCTTGCCGCGCGGATCCAGCGCCGCCACACCCTTCTTCACCAGCCGATCGGCCAGCGGGATATCGCTGCAAATCACCAGTTCGCCAGGCACCGCGTGCTCGACCAGATAATCATCCGCCGCATCCGGCCCGCTCGGCACCACGATCAGTTTGACGATGGCCAGCCCCGGCTTGATCTGCGGCTGCCCGGCCACCAGCACCACTTCGTACTGACGCTTGAGCGCAAACTTCACCACCAGATCCTTCGCCGCCCGTGGGCAAGCGTCGGCATCGATCCATACACGCATCATCGTTTCCTCTTCTAAAAGCATCGCGGGCAAGCCTTGCTCCTACAACAACCATTGTAGGAGCAAGGCTTGCCCGCGAATGTGAGCGCAGCGAATGCTTTTTACGCGGCAAGCCGCTTCTTCTCAGCCACCCAACTACGCCCATACAACACAACAATCGCCAGAATCGCCACCGCTTGCGCCGTCAACGAATACGCATCGGCATGAATCCCCAGCCAGTCAAACTCAAAGAACGCCACCGGCCGCGTACCGAAGATCCCGGCCTCCTGCAACGCCTTCACGCCATGCCCGGCAAACACCACCGACAGCGCGCAGAGCAGCGCCGCGTTGATGCTGAAGAACAACGTCAGCGGCAGTTTCGCCGAACCGCGCAGGATCACCCACGCCAGACCGACCAGCAGCACCAGCGCCGTCGCACCACCGGCGAGTACCGCGTCATGCCCGGCCGGGCCGGCCTGCAACCACAGGGTTTCGTAAAACAGGATCACTTCGAACAACTCGCGATACACCGAAAAGAACGCGAGGATCGCAAAACCAAACCGCCCGCCACCGCCGACCAGACTGCTCTTGATGTAATCCTGCCAGGCTGCGGCGTGGCGACGATCGTGCATCCACACGCCCAGCCACAGCACCATGACGCTGGCGAACAGCGCCGTCGCGCCCTCGAGCAATTCACGCTGCGAACCGCTGACATCGATCACGTAAGCCGCCAACGCCCAGGTGCCGAGGCCGGCCAGCAGCGCCAAGCCCCAACCGACGTTGACGCTGCGCACCGCCGACTGCTGGCCGGTGTTGCGCAGGAAGGCCAGAATCGCCGCCAGTACCAGAATCGCTTCCAGGCCTTCGCGCAGCAGAATCAGCAAACCGGAGATGTAGCTCAGCGACCAGCTCAAACCATCGCTGCCGAGCAACCCGGCAGACTCTTTCAACTTGGCCTTGGCCGCGCCCAGACGCTGCTCGGCCTGTGCGACCGGCAAACCGTCCTGCAACGACTGACGATAAGCCATCAGCGATTTTTCAGTGTCCTTGCGTACGTTGGCGTCGACGTTATCCAGCGAACTCTCAACCAGCTCGAAACCTTCCAGATACGCCGCCACCGACAGGTCGTAAGCCTGATCGTGTTCACCGGCGCGGTACGCCGCCAGACTCTTGTCCAGCGTCGCCGCGGTATAGTCGAGCAACTGCGCCGGGCCGCGTTTGACCTGCGGCGGTTGCGCTCGCTGCGCACGGAAAGTCGCCGCCGCTTGCGGGCCTTCAGCGCCCTGCACTTCGGCCGGAGTCTGGCGCGCCAGATCGGCGATGTTGTAGGTTTTCTCGGATTGAGCGGCCGCCGCATCAGCACTGAAACCGGCGATGTAAGTGGCCAAATCCCAACGCTGGCGATCGTCGAGCTGATCGGCGAACGCTGGCATGTCGGTGCCTTCGACGCCTTGGCCGAGGGTGCTGTAAATCGCGTACAGGCTCAGGTGATCCATCCGCGCCGCCTCACGCAGATTGGCCGGCGCCGGCGACATGCCGACACCCGCCGGGCCATCGCCGAGGCCGGTATCGCCGTGGCACACCGAGCAGTTCTGCGCATACAACGGCGCGCCACGGCTCGGATCCGGGGTGATGATCGGCGCCTGGCTGACTTCATACGCCACGGCCAGTTTCGCGCCCAGTTGCCGCGCCTGACGGGCCACTTCCGCGCCGTCCTGCTTCGCGGTGATGGCCGCACGCAACGCGGCGACGCCCTGCTCCAACGCAGCCTTTTCAGGCTTGCCCGGCATGTCGGCGATCAAGCCTTGCAGCGCTTGGGTGAATTCCAGTTGCTCGCGGTATTCGGCGTCATCGACAACTGTGCCCGCCTCGACCGTCGGCGGGTAATCCGCGCTGATGTAATCGAGCAGGTGCAGCGCTTGTGGCGCGCCTTCCACGGTATCGGCCAGCAGATTGAAGCTGCTCAACGCAAACAAAGGGAACAGCAGCCAGGCCAGAAATCGGGACGAGGCAGTCATGAAGGAGTCTCAAGGGGAAATACGGAGTTACATATTGTTCACTCCGGCGCCATTTCCCTCAAGCTTTGTCGGTGTTTGATATGTTTCAGCGCTGAATTCGATGACCACTTCCGGGCGCCAACCGCCCCTATAATGCGTCACCTCCCAGCCTTTGCCGTTCAAGGAAGAACCCGTCTCCATGCGCCATTGCCTGCCGTTCTTCCTGCTGCTCAGCGCCATCGTGCAACTGAGCGGGTGCGCCGCTTACCGCAATTACGATGAGGAAATGCAGCAAACCATCGACCAGATGGCCAAGGGCGACCTCAACGAAGCGCTGTACGTGCTGAAGGTCAACAATCCCTGGGAAGACAAGGATCTGCTGTATTACCTGGAGCGAGGCGCGATTCTCAGCGCTGGCACCGCCCTGCCAAAAAGTCAGGAAGCCTGGCGCACCGCTGAGCAGATGATTATCCAGCGTGAAGACGCCGTGCCCTCCGCGCCCATGAAACTGCTGACCCGTTTCGGCAATGAAATGGGCACGATGCTGGTCAATGACAAGCTTCTGCGTTACGAAGGCTACGACTACGAAAAGGTCATGCTGACCACCGAGATGGCCCTCAATCAATTGGCAGACAACGATTTCGACGGGGCCCGCGCCGACATCAAGAAAACCCACGAACGTGAAACCCTGATTGCCCGCCAGCGCGAACGGCAATACGAAGAGGCTGAAGAGCAAGCCAAGCAGCAAGGGATCAAGCTGCATTACAAAGACCTGCAAGGCTACCCGGTCGCCGTCCTCGACGCTCCGCAGGTCATCGAGCTGAAGAACGGTTACCAAAGTGCGTTCAGCCATTATCTGGCCGGTTTCACCTATGAAGCCTTGGGCGAACGCACGCTCGCGGCGCCGGGTTATCGTCAGGCGATCGAGTTGCGTCCGGGCGTGCCCTTCCTCGAAAGCGCGTTGCGCAATCTCGACAAGCCCGGGCCGGACGATGATGAAAGCGAAGTTCTGATCGTGGTGCAGAGCGGTTTCGCCCCGGCGCGCAGCTCGGTGCAAGTGCCGATTCCGGTGCGCCTCAACGAAAACCTGACGATAGTTGCGCCGATCTCGTTTCCGGTGATGCTCCCCGACACCCTCACGCCGCCCCTGACGCATATCGTCGTCGACGGTAAACAGCAGAAACTGACGATGATCAACAGCGTCACCGACATGGCCATGCGTACCTTGCGCGATGACATGCCGCAGATCATTTCGCGGGCGATGTTCCGCGCCAACATGGCCGCCATCGGCCAGGCCGACAAGAACCAGCGCGATCCTTCCAAGGCTTCGCTGGTAGTCACCGATCCCGACCCTTTCGAAGAGGCTGACACGCGCACCTGGCGCACCCTGCCGGACAAAACCCTGGTCGCCCGGCTGCGCCTGAAAAAAGGCCTGCACCGCGTGCGTTTTCCCTACGAAGGTGCAGAGGGCGGCCTGACCGTGCGCATCGACCAAAGCCACCAGCTATTGAGCCTGCGGGTCTTTTTGTATCAAGGCTTTTTCATCGGTTCGTCGTGGCTGTTCCCCGAAACACCGGCAGCGGCCGTAATGGCACCTAACTAACCAGTGCAATTAAAAAGCTATTACATCGCCATCATCCCGCGCTTATAATGCCGCGCCTTCGCTATGGCGAAACGGCATTAAAGCTCCTCTGGTTATGAGGAATTGGCAGGAGGCCAACGCCACTGTCGATCGGTCCTATCAGCCCGACCAGCAAACGCGGCTGCATTTATCTGCACTCAGGGAAGACGTCACCCCATGGCATTCCGCGCCCCCACTCTGATCGCGCTCAGCGCCGTCACTCTGCTGTCCGGCTGTTCGGCCTTTCGCAATTACGATTCGGAACTGGCCCAGACCAACCAGCAACTGGCCTCCGGCAACGTCGACGCGGCGCTGACCCTGCTGGAAAAAAACAACTCCAGCGCGGACAAAGACCTGCTCTATTACTTCGAGAAAGGTGAGTTGTTGCGCGCCAAGGGCGACCTGTCCGGCAGCCAGAACGCCTGGACCAGCGCCGATGTGGTGGTCGGTCAGTGGGAAGATTCGGTCAAGCTCGACACCGGCAAGTACCTGGCCCAGTTCGGCAGCTTCATCGTCAACGACAAGGTGCGTCGCTACGAAGGCTACGACTACGAAAAAGTCATGCTGACCACGCAGATGGCCCTGAACCTGTTGGCGGTCAACGATTTCGACGGCGCCCGCACCGCAATCAAAAAGACTCACGAACGTGAAGCGGTGATCGCCGACCTGCGCGACAAGGAATACCTCAAGAGCGAAGAAGAGGCCGAGAAAGAAGGCGTCAAGACGCAGTACAAAGACCTGCAGGGTTACCCGGTCGCCAGCCTCGACGCGCCGGAAGTGGTCGGCCTGAAGAACAGCTACCAGAGTGCGTTCAGCCATTACCTGGCCGGCTACGTATACGAAGCGCTGGGCGAAAAAGACCTCGCCGCGCCGGGCTACCGCAAAGCCGCCGAACTGCGCCCGAACACGCCACTGCTGGAACAAGCGCTGATCGATCTCGACAAGCCGTCGAAGTCCGATGACAGCGACATCCTGATCGTGGTGCAAAGCGGTCTGGCCCCGGCGCGTGACTCGATCCGCATCCCGCTGCCATTGCCGATTGCCAACAACGTGGTGATCACCCCGCTGTCGTTCCCGATCATCAAAGCGGACACCTCCACTGCGACTTTTGCGCAGATTGGTGTCGACGGTCAGCAAGTGAATCTGACCGCACTCAACAGCACCACCGCCATGTCTCGCCGCGCCCTGCGTGATGACATGCCGGGCATCATCGTCCGCACCACCGTGCGCGCGATCACCAAAGGTGTGGCGCAAAAGAAGCTCAACGAAACCAGCCCCCTGGCCGGTCTCGCCGTGGGTATTTCTTCAGCTGTGCTCGAAGGTGCCGATACCCGTACGTGGCGCACCCTGCCGGACAACACCCAAGTGGTGCGTCTGCGCTTGAAGAAAGGTGAGCATCAGGTCACCCTGCCGAGCGCCGTCGGCGGCTCGGTGGTCAAGGTCACCATCGATCAGCGTTATCAAGTGATCAGCCTGCGCGCCGTCGGTAACCAGGTGTTCGCCGGCGGTATCGCCGCCCACGTGATGCCGAGCGCCAGCGCGACCAACGTCGCCAGCCTCAAACAACCTTAAGAACGGAGTCTTTGCATGCGCTTCAAACTCATCGCCGTCGCCGCCCTCGCCTTGCTGGCGAGCGGCTGCGCCACCCCGCCACCACCTGAGCCGGGCAGCGCCGCGAGCAAAGTCGTGGCCATGGGGCCGCAGAAACACATCGTCGTCGGCGCCATGCGCGTCGCCCGCGAAAACGGCTTCATGACGGTCAATGTGCAGTTGAGCAACACCCTCAACAGCAACAAGATTTTCTACTACCGCTTCGCCTGGCTCGGTGCGGAAGGTTTCCCGATCGCCGAAGAAGAAGTCTGGAAAAGCCAAATGATGTACGGCGCCCAGACCAGCTTCATTCAGGGCATCGCCCCGACCCCGAAAGCCGTGGACTTCCGTCTGGAAATCAAGACGCCGTAAGCCCGCCACCCTATTCCTGATTTAGAGAGCATTCCCATGTTTGCACGCTTTTCCTGCATCGCCGTCATCGCCCTGCTCGCCTCCGGTTGCGCCAACACTTCGCCGACCCTGGGCAGCAAGAACATCAGCTACGGCGACACCAAAGCGGTTGAAACCGTGACCAACGAATTCGGTTCGACCGACCTGCAAATGATCGCCGAGTCGATGACCCGCTCGCTGGCCCAGTCCGGCATCCTGCAGGGCCGTCCGGTGGTTCAGGTCTACGACGTGAAGAACAAGACCAGCGAGTACATCGACACCCGCGAAATCACCACCAGCATCAAGACTCAGCTGATGAAGACCGGCGTAGCCCGCTTCGCCAGCGACAACAATGCGATGCAGAGCCAGGTTGACCAGCTCAAGCTGCAAAACCAGAGCGGTCTGTACAAGAAGAGCACCGTGGCCAAGACGGGCAACATGGTTGCCGCCAAGTACCGCATCGAAGGTTCGATCAGCTCGATCGTCAAGCGCAGCAGCGACTACAAGGACGTCTTCTACAAATTCAGCCTGCAATTGATCGACGTTGAAAGCGGTCTGGCCGAGTGGATGGACGAAAAAGAGATTCGCAAAACCACGGAGCGTTAATTGATGCGCGCATGGATTGGCATGATGGCCCTGGCTTGCGCGTTCAGCGTGCAAGCGGCCCCGAAAGTTGCGGTAACCGATCTGGCGTATCAGGAGCGTGTGGAGCAATACATCCACATCGTTTCGGCGCAGAGCAGCCATCGCGAGGGTTACTACAGCGCGAGCGGCTCTTCGAGCTACAACGAGATCGAAGCGAGCACCAGCTACATCGAACAAGGCGAGCTGCGTAAATTCACCGGCGACATCAAGGGTGAAATTCTGCGTACCGGCATGTTCCAGCTGGTGCAGGGCACGCCGTACACCGCGTCGTCCAAGGGTGACGTCTACGACGTGATCAAGCGGATCAAGGCCGGCAACTTCAAGGGCGCCGACTACGTGCTGTTCGGTACCGTGTCGGACATCGACTTCACCCAGGACATCAACGAACTGGCGAACACCGACAGCTATTCGGCGGTGCTGGGCCTGACGCTGGTGGCGGATTTCAGCCTGATCAATACCAAGACCTTCGAGATCACTTCGGCCTTCACGGCGATGGGCGAAGCGCAGGACACCAAACTGGTGAACCACCGCGACATCAAGATCTCGCTGAACCGCCCACGGGTGGTACGTGACGTGTCGAAGGCGCTGGGTGAGGACGTGGCCGGGCAGCTGAGCATGCAGCTTGGTGGTGGCGACGGTTATGAACAGCCGCGTGAAGCACCGCAGCGCAACAATTTGCCGCGTGATACTGCGCCGGTGATCCTGCGCTGATTGATTTGGAGAAATGCTTTTCTGTGGCGAGGGGATTTATCCCCGTTGGGCTGCGCAGCGGCCCCCTCTTTTAAGATCAAGAGGGCCCGCTGCGCGAGCCAACGGGGATAAATCCCCTCGCCACAAAAGCTCACTCGCCAGACCGGGCAATAAAAAAGGCGACCTCTGGAGGTCGCCTTTTTTGTGCCTGAGCGCTTTAGGCGGCTGCTTTGCGCAGCGTCGCCATAAACGCTGCCGCGCCGATGAACAGCCCGGCAAACGTGCGGTTCATGCGTTTCTGCTGCTGCGGTGTGCGCAACAGGCGCAGCACCTTCGACGCCAGACCGGTGTAACCCGCCATCACGATCAGGTCGACGCAGACCATCGTCACGCCAATCACCACGTACTGAATCAGCAGCGGCGCATGCGGATTGATGAACTGCGGCAGCACCGCGAGCATGAACACCAGGGCCTTGGGGTTGCTGATGTTCACCAGAAAGCCACGGAATACCAGCGCCAGCGGCTTGCCGATCGGCCGCACTGCCGCGTCATCGCTCATGTCCATGGGCTGCGCGCGCCATTGCTTGATGGCCAGATACACGAGGTAAGCGACACCAAACCATTTGATCGCGTGGAAGGCTGTGGCCGAAGCGGTCAGGATCGCGCCAACACCGGCGCCGACAATCGCGATCTGCACGGCCAGACCAATCTGCAGGCCGAGCGCGTTCCAGTAACCACGCCAGAACCCGTATTGCAGACCGCTGGACATCGACGCAATGGCGCCAGCACCCGGGGACAGACTGATCACCCAGCAGGCGGCAAAAAACGCCAGCCATGTTTGAAGCTCCATCGCACACCTCGACTCATGCTCGTGACAAATGCCTAAGCTAATGCGGGTTTGAATGGATGACTACCGATTTTTTGCTGAATGTTGCAGGCGTTGCTGAGGGACCCTTCGCGAGCAAGCCCGCTCCCACAGGGGAATGCATTCCAAATGTGGGAGCGGGCTTGCTCGCGAAGGCGTCAGAACAGACGCCACAGAATCTACTTCTCGAAACCACTCGACGGAAACACATCCGTCCCGCGCCAACGCCGCACCGAGCGCTGGAAGAACAAGCTGTTCGGCACCTGCACCATCGCGCTCCCCGTCCCCAACTCTTCCGCTTCGATCAACGTCGTGTAGAGCAGATTGATCGCCACCACCCGCCCCTTCACGCCAGGCTTGTCCGTGGTGTCGACCAGTTCAACGATATCGCCCAGCCGAAACGGCCCGACCGTGAAGATCAGAATCGCGCAGAGCAGGTTCGACAGCACACTCCACATCGCAAAGAACGCCACCGCCGCTACCGCGACGAAACCCGACAGCGCCGTCCACAACACCGTGGCCGAGACACCGAGGCGCTCCAAGACGAAGATCAGCGCGCTGCCCATGATCAGCCAGCGCAACACGCCGCGCAGCGGCATCAGCAACTGCGGCGGGAACGGATAGCGCTCGCCCAACCGGGTCAGGCCTTTAGCGACGAAGCGCTGAGTGAGATAGCCGGCGAGCAGGATCAGCAGAATCTGCACGGTGAACCAGATTGGCTCGACCCACACCGCCGGCAGCGGCAGCTTGAACGCTTCCATCAGGACAGCGCCTCCAGCTCCGCCTGCATGCTTTCCAGCACCTCGAGGGCTTCCATCCACGCCTCTTCCAGCTCGCCTTCGCGAACCTTCAGTTTGGCCTGTTCGGCGAGCAGATCACGCAATTCGTTCTTGCGCGCCGGCTCGTAGATGTCGCTGTCGCCGAGGCTGGCATCGACCTTGGCGAGCTTCTCGTGGAGCTTGCCCAGTTCAGCTTCAAGCTTGTCAGCTTCACGCTTGTGCGGTGCCAGTTGCTGACGCAGAGCAGCGGCAGCCTGACGCTGAGCCTTCTTGTCGGTCTTGTCCGGGTTGACCGGAGTGTTGCTGACCGGCGCGTTGCGCTGACGGTATTCCACCAGCCAGCGCGCGTAATCTTCGAGGTCGCCATCGAACTCTTCGACCTTGCCGTCCGCGACCAGGTAGAAGTTATCGGTGGTGCTCTTGAGCAAGTGCCGATCGTGAGATACCACCAATACCGCGCCGCTGAATTCCTGCAGCGCCATGGTCAGCGCCAGGCGCATTTCCAGGTCGAGGTGGTTGGTCGGTTCGTCGAGCAGCAGCAGGTTCGGGCGTTCCCAGGCGATCAACGCCAAAGCCAGACGTGCCTTTTCGCCACCGGAGAAATTCAGCACCGGCTCATCAATGCGCGCGCCACGGAAGTCGAAACCGCCGAGGAAGTCGCGCAGGGTCTGCTCGCGTTCGCTCGGCGCCAGACGCTGCATGTGCAGCAACGGGCTGGCCTTGGAGTCCAGCGAGTCGAGCTGATGCTGGGCGAAGTAGCCGACCACGGTGTTTTCACCACGGGTCAGGCGCCCGGCGATCGGCGATAGCTCACCGGCGAGGTTCTTGATCAGCGTCGATTTACCCGCGCCGTTCGGCCCGAGCAGGCCGATCCGCGCACCCGGGGTCAGTTGCAGCTTGACCTTCTCGAGGATGGTTTTGTCGCCGTAACCGAGGCTGGCATCGGACAGGTCGATCAGCGGGCTGGAGATCTTCGTCGACTCGCGGAAGACGAAGTCGAACGGCGAATCGACGTGGGCCGCCGACAACTCTTCCATGCGCTCCAGGGCCTTGATCCGGCTCTGCGCCTGACGGGCCTTGGTGGCTTGCGCCTTGAAGCGAGCGATGTAGCTTTCCATGTGCGCACGCTGCGCCTGCTGCTTCTCGTAGGCCTGTTGTTGCTGGGCCAGACGCTCGGCACGAGCGCGCTCGAAGGCGCTGTAGCCACCGCGGTACAAGGTGATCTTGCGCTGATCGACATGCGCGACGTGATCGACGACTTCGTCGAGGAAATCACGGTCGTGGGAAATCAGCAGCAAAGTGCCCGGGTAGTTTTTCAGCCACTCTTCGAGCCAGATGATGGCGTCGAGATCCAAGTGGTTGGTCGGTTCGTCGAGCAGCAACAAATCCGACGGGCACATCAAGGCTTGCGCCAGGTTCAGACGCATCCGCCAGCCGCCGGAGAAATCCCCGACCTGACGATCCATCTGCTCGTTGGTGAAACCGAGACCGGCGAGCAACTTGCGCGCTCGCGCATCGGCGGTGTAACCGTCGGCGCTGTCGAGTTCCGAGTGCAGACGGGCCTGAGCGGCACCGTCATGCGCGGCTTCGGCAGCGGCGAGGTCACGTTGCACCTCGCGTAGACGCAGGTCGCCATCGAGCACATAGTCGACGGCAAGGCGCTCGAGCGTCTCGATTTCCTGGCGCATGTGGGCGATGCGCCAGTCAGCCGGCAAGAAGCAGTCACCCGAGTCGGGGTGCAGTTCGCCCCGAATCAAGGCGAACAGGCTCGATTTGCCGGCGCCGTTGGCACCGATGAGGCCGGCTTTGTGGCCGGCGTGCAGGGTCAGCTCGGCGTCTTCTAGCAGACGTTGCGGGCCACGCTGTAAAGTCAGGTTCTGAAGTCGGATCATAATGGCGGCGGAGTCTACCAGCTTCGCTCACAACTGGCGCGAGTAGCACGATGTCCTCTGACCTGTGGAGCTTTTCCCTTGCCACCTACGCCCGTCCGGGCGTGGAAGACGCCTGCCTGCAACTGCAAACGGCGGGCGCGAACGTATGCCTGCTGTTGTGCGGTTTATGGCTGGAGCAACGCGGGGTGACCTGCGATGAACAACGCGTCAGCGAACTTCAGGCGCTGACCGCGCCATGGGATATCGAAGTGGTGCAACCGCTGCGGACACTGCGTATGCAATGGAAAGCACGGGCGATGGATGACGCGGTGTTGAAAGGCATGCGCGAGCAGATCAAATCACTTGAGCTGGAAGCTGAGCGAGCGTTGCTGTCACGGCTTGAAGGTGTGGCGCAGGAATGGACGCGAAACGATGCAGGTTCGATGACCTGGCTTGAAGGCTTGGCCGGCACGGCGGCCAACCCGAACCGCGACGCGCTGCAATTGCTGCGCGTCGCGGCGACCGGCGTTTAGGAAGCGCTGGTTGGGTTGTTGCTGGTGCTCGACACAGCGGCTGGCGATGGCGCAGTCGATGGCGTCGAGGTCGTAGCGGCTGGAGCAGGTGCCGATGGTGCAGCCGACGCTGCCGGTGCGGCAGGTTTGGCGGCAGGCGCGGTAGCCGGTTTGGCGGCAGCTGGTTTGGCAGCGGCTGGCTTTTTAACGGCTGGTTTTGCGGCTGGTTTCGCAGCTGGCTTGGCGGCTGGTTTTGCAGCAGCAGGCTTGGCAGCAGCAGTCGCTGGTTTGGCAGCAGCGGCCGGTTTAGCGGTTGGCTTGGCTGCCGGTTTGGCGGCGGCTTTCACGGCTGGTTTTGCAGCCGGTTTTGCAGCAGCTTTGGCTGGCGCTTTTGCCGCAGGCTTGGCTGCTGCTGGTTTAGCGGCAGTCTTGGCAGCGGGTTTTGCAGCGGCAGTTTTAGCAGCAGGTTTTGCCGCAGCTTTGGCAGCAGGTTTGGCGGCCGGTTTAGCAGCGGCGGTTTTCGCTGGAGCAGCTTTGGCAGCGGCTGGCTTCGCAGCTGGTTTAGCAGCAGCGGCACGGGTAGCCGGCTTGGCAGCGGCAGTCCGCGCAGCAGGTTTTGCCGCTGTGGTTTTAGCTGCTGGTTTTGCAGCGCTCGCCGCAGCAGGTTTCTTCACTGCGGGTTTTGCAGTTGCTTTGGCCGCTGATTTTGCAGCGGCTTTCACCGGTGCTTTTGCAGCAGGCTTGGCAGCGGATTTAGCAGCCGCTTTTGCAGCAGGCTTGGCCGCCGCAGTTTTCGCCGGAGCTTTGGCTGCAGCAGGTTTTGCAGCAGCTTTCTTCGCCGGTGCCGCCGCTGGTTTGGCCGAGCGAGTCGACAATACCTTGCCCACTGCTTCTTGAACGCGGCCAACACCCTGGGCCAGTTTCAGACTTTCCTGGGCATCGCGCTTGAGTTGCAGAATGTAGCTGCGGGTGTCGGACTGACGATCCTTCAGCGCATCGAGCAGGTCTTCCAGTTCTTTCACTGCGCCTTTGGCTTTGGTCTGTGCCTTGGCTTTACCGGCAGTGGCTGCGTCCTGCAATTTGGTGCGGGATTTGTGCAGTTTTTCTTGCGCCTTGCCGCGTTGCTTTTCCAGCTTGGCGAGCAGTTTTTCAGCATCAGCCAAGGCTTGCGAGCAAGCGTTTTCCAAATGCTCGAGCAGGCTGCCCGAGAGTTGTTGGAGTAAGTGCAACGGAGTGTTTACAGGCTTCTTGGTGGCCGACATGGTTTACCTCCTGGCTGACGTGAGTGCGGCTCATACTAGACCTCTGCTGACACCGCCGCTAGGTCATGTTGACAGTATCGAAACAGTTGCGTTGCAACGAAGTGAAAATGTTCTGCACAAAGGCAAAAGCAGTTCACCGTTGCAGACGTTTGCGCTGGCATAATCCTGCGCAATTCAGGACGGAGCAGTGACCATGTCGCGCTACTTTTTTTTATCCCTCTGCGTGATCTTTTCTGCAGCCCACGCTGACGAAAAATCCACTGCGAACGATGCTCACGATCTGGCCTACAGCCTCGGCGCCAGCCTGGGTGAACGGCTGCGTCAGGAAGTCCCGCAGCTACAAATTCAGGCATTGGTCGAGGGCTTGCAGCAGGCGTATCAAGGCAAGCCGCTGGCGCTGAGTGAAGCGCGTATCGAACAGGTTCTGGCCGATCACGAAGCGCAAAATGCCGAGCACTCGACACAGCCTTCGAGCGATGCCGCGATGGAAAATGAACAGCGTTTTCTCACCGCTGAAAAAGCCAAACCGGGCGTGAAGGAATTGGCCGATGGCATCCTCCTCACCGAGCTTTCGCCAGGCACCGGCAACAAGGCCGGTCCGGATGGAAAAGTGCAGGTGCTGTATGTCGGTCGCTTGCCGGACGGCACCGTGTTCGATCAGAACACTCAGCCGCAATGGTTCAACCTCGACAGCGTGATCGCCGGTTGGCGCAGCGCTTTGCAAAACATGCCGGTGGGCGCGAAATGGCGTTTGGTGATTCCATCGGATCAGGCCTATGGCGCCGATGGTGCCGGCGACTTGATCGCACCGTTTACACCGCTGGTATTTGAAGTGGAGTTGCGCGGCGCGAGCAGTTGAGCAGGCAATAAAAAACGGTGCGCTTTGGGCGCACCGTTTTTTTGATCAGAGAAAAAAATCAGGCCTGAACCGGATCTTCTTCCTTGTGTGCTGTGTGCAGCACTTCGATCAGGCAGTCTTCGAGTTCGAAGCGCTCGTGCAGCAAACCACCGAGTTCTTTGAATTTCTCGGCAACGCATTTGCCTTCATCGCAAAGGTCATTGAACGCGAGCAGCTTCTCGGTGATCACGTCGATGCGCGGGTAGATTGTCTCGGCGAGCTCCAGACCGCGTTTGTCGTTGAACGCCTTGGCTTCGCCAGTCAGCTGTTCGTAGATTTCGAAGTGCCCGGCCGACACGTAATCGACCAGCACGCCGCAGAATTCCTGCAAAGGCTTGCGGCTCTCGGACAGCGACTCAGGCTGTGCACCGAGATTGTCGTAGGCACCGATCAGATCTTCACGCTCTTGCAACCAGCGGTCGATCAGCAGATGAACTCCACCCCAACGTTCCTGAGCATTCTGACAACTTTCGAGCATGGCGATCTCTCTTCCCTTGTGGGTCATGCTGCTCTACACCCGCGCCTCTCTTCTGGTTTATCGCTTGGAGGGCGGCCGGGCAGAGCGTCATCGAGCAACATAATTCCAATGACACGTGCGGGCCAGATTATGCCCGCGCGCCTATGGCATCAAGGTACGCAGGAGATAAAGTTCATACAAGTGTTTAATCCCTGACCAGCCCTTGGTGCGACGCTTCGCCGCTGAGCGGTCGTTGCAGAGCGTTGCAGACCAGCCGCAGCAGTTGATAAAACGCCAGAATCGACACCCCGACAAAGAACAGCAAACTCCATTCCGGGATGCTCAAATCAAACAGCGTCCAGGAAATTTCGGCGCAATCGGCGCTGCCGTTAAACATCCGCAGCGTCGCACACAGCCACGGCAGACGGCTGAAAAGGGTCTCGGGATCGGGCGAACAGTCCACCAGTTGCAACAGCGGATCACTCTGCAACAGCACCTGCCGCCAGGCCGCCGTCGTGCCCACCAGACTGGCACCCAGCGCCGCCAGCCAATAGAGCGACAGACCGACACGTTGCGGGCCATGCACCGCCGCCAAACCGCAGACGGCCGTCAGCAGCGTCAGAAACAAACGCTGCACCAGGCACAGACTGCACGGCGCCAGCCCGATCGCGTATTCGAGGTAATAGGAAGCTCCCAGGGCAACGGCCCCCGCAGTGAAAGCCATGAAAAACAAGGAGCGTGAGCAGGCCAACGACATGGCTTTTCCGTAACAGTAGAGACAGGTAGTTACGGTAGAGGAAAGCGCGTAAGCCTTTCAAGGCAAGGGGCTGCCGACACTTCGGCAAAGGTGTAGGGAAAACCCGACAGGGCAGGAAGGAAATGAAGAAGGCGCTCGTAGGACTTTGCCTCTGGCGCCCATTTGCGGGGAATTATTCGGTCGGGAAACCTACACGAGGGAGCGAACTCCCTCGTCGATTCAGACGCGCGCCGGCACCGGCAATGGCGCAGCAAGCAGACGCTCATCGAGCAGGCCAAGGCCTTCCTGGAACAGCTGATTACTGCGATCGGTGTCGCCGAGCTGCGCCAGCAGACGCGCCAGCTCCGCACAGGTTTCCGGGTTGCGCTGCACGCGCAGGCTGCTTTCCAGATAGTCGCGCGCCTTGCCCCACAGACTGGTCTGCAGACACAGACGGCCGAGGGTCAGCAGCAAGCTCGGATCATTTGGATGTTCCTTGAGCCAGCCTTCAGCGGTCTGCAACTGACGCGCCGGATCGCTGCCGCGCACCAGGCCATAGAGACGCGCCAGATGACTGTCGTACTGGCGCTTGAGCGCGGTGCGCAGCACTTCTTCCGCCTCGACCTGAGCGCCCAGCTGACGCAGTTGTTCGGCGTAGGCCAGCACCAGCGGCGCTTCTTGACGCTGAGCCGAAGTGAGTTGCTGCCAGGCCCGTTGAAGCGACTGCAAACCCACGGTGCCGTCTTCTTCGCGGTGTGCAGCCAGCGAGAGGTTTTCACCCCAGGCACGACGCTCCAGTTCAGACAGTTCGGCTGGCGGCAGCACTTTGTCTTTGCGCAGCTCTGGCAGCAGGCGAATCACCGCCGACCAATCCCCGCGCTGCTGATGCAGGCGATGCAATTGGCGCAGGGTTTGCGCGTTGTGCGGATGGCGTTCGTGCATGGCTTGCAGGGTGACCAGCGCACCGTCGGTGTCGCCACGATCGGTCTGCAACTGCGCATGACTCAGGGCAATCGCCAGCTCGGCTTGCGGCTGACGTTCCAGTGCGCGCTCCAGCAGACGATCGCATTCTTCGTAATTGCCTTGCTCATTGGCCGCACGGGCGGCTCCGAGGTAGTACAGCAGTGGCTGGCGCTCGGCCTCGGCGGCGCGAGAAAGATGCCGCTGCGCACTGGCCCAACGACCTTCGGCGAGATCCAGCTGACCGTGCTCGATCGCCACTTGCACACGACGGCTGCGATTGCGTCGCGACCAAGGATTGACCACACCGCTGGAAGCCATCACCAATTCAACCAAGGCCTTGATGCCCCAGATCAGCAGCCACAACACCGCGATCAGCCCGAGCGTTGCCCACAGGCTCGCTTCATAGCGGAAGCTCTTGTAGGCGATCAGCACGTAACCGGAATGCTGCGCCACCGCAAACCCAAGCGCTGCCGTCGCCGCGATCACCAGAAACACGATCACATACAGGCGTTTCATGGCGTGGCCTCCTGCGCAGCATTCGCGGCAGGTTTGGCGAACGGTTTCACCGATTCTTCAGCGTTGACGTTACGGCGTTCGAGATAGCCTTGCACTGCACTCAGGGTGCCGGTCATGTCCGGCGTGTTGACGGTGACCGGTTCTTTGCTCAGCTCGCCGACCTGTTCCAGCATCACTTTGCTTTGCGGGTTGTCCGGATTGAAATTGCCTTTGAGCACATCACGCGCTTCGGCCATGGCCTGGGTGTACACCGGCGCCTGACCATTGAGGGCCGCCCACTGCGCCTGCTCCAGGGCCAGGCTCAGGGCCAGGCGCACTTGGCTCAGACTCTGCCCGGCCAGCAGCGGCCGCACGTTTTTATCCGCATTGAAATCGATGCGGATGTAACGCGAGACCTGATCCCACCACTGCGCCCAACGACTGGCGCCGTCACCGTCAGCGGTCAGGCCCAGCAGCGATTCGCCGCGATCTTTGTACTCGGGCGCCAGCTCAGTAAGGCCGACCACCTGATCACGCAACGCGCCGATACGCAGGAACAATCCGGTGCGATCCGGCTGCTCGGTGCTGCGCAGGGCGACGAGGGTTTTTGCCACTTGCTCGCGGGCCGCGAAGGCGCCCGGATCGTTCTGTTCGCGGAGGATTTCGTCGGCACCCTGCACCAGTGCCTGAGCGCTGCTGATGTCCTGCAACGCTGAAAGACGCAGGCTGGCCAGACGCAGCAGATGCTCGGCCTCGGCCAGACGCCAGTCCTTGCGGCTTGCGCCGAGGACGGTTTCCAGACGTTGATTGAGGCGCTGCTGATCGCCCTGAAGCTGTGTCACCAGACGCTGGCGTTCGGCAAGTTCATCGGCGCCCGGCAACTGCGCGAGGCGCTCGGTCAGGCGCTGCTCGTTGAGCTTCAGGGTCTGTGCCTGATCGTTCAGCGCCTGCACTTCACCCGACTGCGCTTGCGTGTTGGTCTGCAGGTGACGCACCTGCCAGACACCCCAGCCACCGATCGCGACGCCGGCTGCGCCAAGCAACAGGGCGACGATGGCCAGTCCATTGCCTCGGCGCGGCTCTTTGGCCGGCGGTGGAGTTTCAACCTGAGCATCGATCACAGGCTGGACATCATCTTTAGGCAAGGCTGTTTCGCTCACGTATCCATCCTTTGCATTAGAGAACGGGCCCGGGATTTTCCCGTAACGCCGTCAGCAAAGCCGCGGCATTCGCGCCGCGGCAATCCACAACTGTTTGAGCCCCGGCGGCACGTGCCAGCTCGGCGACTCTCGGGCTTGGTACAAACAACGGCAATTGCGCAATTTCCGGCCAGGCATCGCCGGCCATTTCGCGCAGGTGCTCAAAACCCTGTCCACTGCTGACCACCAGCCCGTTCAAGCGTTCCGCTTGCAACCGCCGTGGCAGCTCTTTCGGCGCGTACGCTGGCAGGTCGCGTCGATACAATTCCAGATACTCGACACTAGCACCTAGCGCGCGCAGACGCTCGGCGAGCAGCTCGCGCCCGCCCTCGCCACGCAGGATCATCACCTGCGCGCCGGGCTGGCTGACCGCTTCACGCAGACGCGGCAATTGCAGCAAGGCTTCGCTGTCATCGCCATCGTCCGGGAAGCTCACGTCAAGGCCATGCTCGCGCAGAATCTGTGCGGTCGCCGCGCCGACGCTGAACCAAGGCATCGTTAGCGCAGATGAATTGCCAAGCAGATCCAGCGCAATGCGCGCCGCCGGTTTGCTGACCACGATCACCGCGTTACAACTCTGCAAGCGCGCCATCGCCTGACGAATATTGTCAGAGACCGACAGCGCAACAATGTCCAGAAGCGGCAAGCAGCTACTGAAAACACCCTGCGCCGCCAACGTCTCCGCCAGCGCCGCACAGTCTTCCGCAGGGCGCGTCAGCAGCAGGCGCCAAGCGGTCACTCGTGACCTGCCTCGCCATAGACTGCCTTGAGAATCTCGGCTGCGCCCTGGCTCAGCAAGTCTTCGGCGACCCGCACGCCCAACGCTTCGGCATCAGCCCGTGGTGCGCGAGCTTCAGCGCTGAGCAGCAAGCCACCGCTCGGTTCGCCGACCAGACCGCGCAACCACAACTGCTCGCCTTCCAGCACGGCGTAGCAGGCGATCGGCACTTGGCAGCCGCCATTCAGATGTTTGTTGAGGGCACGTTCGGCAGTCACGCGCGACGAGGTGTCGGCGTGATGCAGCGGTGCAAGCAAGGCGTGGATTTCAGTGTCAGCGCTGCGGCATTCGATGCCGACCGCGCCCTGGCCACCGGCCGGCAGGCTGTCATCGACACTGATCGCCGAGGTAATGCGTTCTTCGAAACCAAGGCGAATCAGACCGGCCGCCGCGAGGATGATCGCGTCGTACTCACCGGCATCGAGCTTGGCCAGACGCGTGTTGACGTTACCGCGCAGGAAGCGGATTTGCAGATCCGGGCGACGCGTCAACAATTGCGCCTGACGACGCAGGCTCGACGTGCCGACAATGGCGCCCGCAGGCAACGCATCGAGGCTGGCATAGGTGTTGGAAACGAAGGCATCGCGCGGGTCTTCGCGCTCGCAAATGCAGAACAGACCGAGGCCTTCAGGAAAGTCCATCGGCACGTCTTTCATCGAGTGGACGGCGATGTCGGCTTCGTTTTCGAGCAGCGCGGTTTCCAGTTCTTTGACGAACAGACCCTTGCCGCCGATTTTCGACAGTGGCGAATCGAGCAACTTGTCGCCGCGACTGACCATGGGCACCAGCGTCACCAGCAGGCCCGGATGGGCCGCTTCCAGACGGGCTTTAACGTATTCGGCCTGCCAAAGGGCCAGCGCACTTTTACGGGTGGCGATGCGGATTTCGCGAGAGGACATGGATCAATCCGTACTGAATAGATACGGCGGATAATAACAGCTCAGCCAAATCCACTTTGACTTGAATCAGCCTCGGCGCGGCCTCCCTGGCCCGCCATGCCCGGTGAAAAGAACAGTGAGCCGCCGGAAAAGTCCGGCTTACAGGCCCTGCATCATTTTGCGTACGCCGGCCACGTGCCGACGACTGACGATCAGCGCATCACCATTGAGGCCTTTGAGGAACAGCTGGAAATGCCCCAGCGGCGTGCGTTGCAGACGTTCGATGCGGTCGCGGGCGACCAGGGCGTTGCGGTGGATCCGCACAAAGCGTTCGCCGAATTCGTCTTCGAGAGCCTTGAGCGGCTCATCAAGCAGCACTTCGCCGGCCTCGTGGCGCAAGGTCACGTATTTGTGGTCGGCAATAAAATAGACCACCTGATCCAGCGGGATCAGTTCGATGCCTTTGCGGGTGCGGGCGCTGATATGGCTGCGCGGGCCGGTGCCACTTTCGGCAGCGGGACGGGTCAGGGCCGAGAGTTGCGCCCGGTTGGGACGTTCCGCCCGTTTCAGGGCGTCATGCAGATGTTCAGTTCGCACGGGTTTCACCACATAGCCCACGGCGCTGGCCTGCAGGGCTTCCACGGCAAATTCATCGGGGCTGGTGCAAAACACCACGGCGGGCGGCGTTTCTCGTTCGCACAGACGGGCAGCAACTTGCAGGCCATCGAGGCCTGGCATGCGGATATCGAGCAAGACGATATCCGGCTTGTGGCTGTCGATCAGTGCCAACGCCTCCTCGCCATTCGTGGCGCTGGGCTCCAGAACTGTATAACCCTCGAGCTCGCTCACCATTCGGCTGAGGCGCTCGCGAGCCAGTGGTTCGTCATCAACGATCAGGACATTCATATTGCGCTGGATTCCTGCGTGAGTCTCGCACAAGGATAGCGTAGACAGGTGAAGTGACGTCCGTCACCGCGATCCACGCTAAGACTAGCCCGAGCGCCAAAAAGTGCCGTACGTCGGCCAGCAATATTTGCCAGAGTCCGCGTCGTACCGCTCAAAGCCCGCTGTTTCTCGCGTTTTTCGCAGGAATTGCCGAAGGACAATTACACCCACCCCCTCTTCTTATAGTCGGCGACCAGACCTTTGCGCGATCCAAAGTCGCGCCGACCCTTATGTCCTACTGTAGACGCTCGTCGGGCCGATATTGCTCAATCGAAAAATATCCTTACGCAAATCCCCCGGGAGCAGTGCCGACTATGGCCGGTTCGATGAGAAAAAAACGTATCGACCAGTGTCAACGACAGGATTGGCAACCCTGTTATTATCCGCGCCAGCGTTTCACGCCTTTTTTCTTCAAGCCGATACGAGCGAATTCATGAGCACTGACAAGACCAATCAGTCCTGGGGCGGC
>NZ_JBIVJB010000043.1:0-37776 GCF_044750025.1 Pseudomonas sp. NPDC088885
CGATCAGGCTGATCACGTCGCCCGTCTTGGCCTAGAGCGAAACGCCTTTGAGCACCTGATGGTCGCCATAGCTTTTGTGCAGGCCTTCAACGGTCAGTTTGTACATGGGACAGACATCCTCAAGGCGAAAGTAGGTAGCCGCTGCGATAGGCTTCGGCGCCCGCCACGTGGGCGATGACCATGCCCGCGGTGGCCATGCGGCGCAGCGAGCGGGCGTACATCAGCCCGGCAGTCGAGCTATGAATTGGAGTGATGCGGTCGTGGATCGGGTCGATGATTTCGGCGATCTGCTGCCCCGCTTCCAGGTATTGGCCGGCAACCGCCGTGTACACCAGCAAGCCACCGACCGGCGTGGTCACCGGTTCGACACCCGCCAGTGGCGTCGCGGGATACGGCAGCGGCGGTTGCGGTTTGGTTTCACCAACGATCGCATCGGACTGAATCAAGTAGTCGATCAACGCCTGGCAGTCGCGGCTGGCCATCGGGTGATTGACGTCACCCTGACCGCGCAACTCGACGGTCACCGAAAAACTGCCGAGCGGAATCTCGAAGTGTTCGCCGAAGCGTTCCTTCAGTTGCCACCACAGCAGGGTGAAGCATTCGTCGAACGACTGGCCGCCGGAATCGGTGGCCAACAGGCTCGCTTGGGATTCGATGTAGCGCGCCAGCGGTTCGACCTGCGGCCACGCTTCGGGTGTGGTGTAGAGGTGCACCACCGATTCGAAATCGCAGTGCAAGTCCAGCACCATGTCCGCATCGCAGGCCAACCGCTGCAGGGTCAGGCGTTGGGATTGCAGTTGCGTGGTGGCGGTCTGGCGGGCGAGGGCGTCGCGCAGATGGCTGCGGATCAGTTCGAGGTTGTGCTGCGGATCGTCGCTGAGCTTGCCCTCGATGGCGTTGCCGATCTCTTCACTGAGGTCGACGAACCAGCGGTTGAAATTCTGCCCGCTCTCCAGTTCGTAACGGCCCAGCGGCACGTCCATCAGCACTTGTTCGAGGCCGACCGGGTTGGCCACTGGCACCAGCACGATCTGGCTGCGCAGGCGGCCGGCGGCTTCCAGCTCCGCCAGTCGCTGCTTGAGGTGCCAGGCGACGAGCATGCCCGGCAGTTCGTCGGCGTGCAGCGAAGACTGAATGTAAACCTTGCCCTTGGCCTGCTCCGGGCCAAAGTGGAAGCTGTGAATCTGTCGCGCAGTCCCCGGCAGCGGGGCCAGCAAGTCATGGATCAGGTGGCGCATTGGCATCTCTTTTTTTCTGGGGCCGGTCCTAGTGAGTCGGGCCGAGGAAGGCCAGCCATCGGCGTTCGGCGAGGCGGAACAGGCCGACCAGCGCAAAGGTAATGGTCAGGTAGATCAGCGCGGCGATGCCGAACGACTGAAAGGTCAGAAAGGTCGCCGAGTTAGCGTCCCGCGCGACTTTCAGGATGTCGGGGATGGTCGCGGTGAAAGCCACCGTGGTCGAGTGCAGCATAAGGATTACTTCGTTGCTGTAGTAAGGCAACGAACGGCGTAAGGCCGACGGCATGATCACGTAGGCATACAACTTCCAGCCTGTCAGACCATAGGCCTTGGCCGCTTCGACTTCGCCGTGGTTCATGCTGCGGATCGCCCCGGCGAAAATCTCCGTGGTGTAAGCGCAAGTGTTGAGGGCGAAAGCGAGGATCGTGCAGTTCATCGCATCGCGAAAGAAGCTGTCGAGAATCGGCTGCGCACGCACGGCGGCGAGGCTGTAGATCCCGGTGTAGCAAATCAGCAACTGGATATACAGCGGCGTGCCCCGGAACAGGTAGGTGTAGAACTGCACCGGCCAGCGAATGTAGAAGTGCGGCGACACCCGCGCGATCGACAACGGAATCGACACAAGGAAACCGATAACGATTGAGGCCGTGAGCAGCCACATCGTCATCGCCAGCCCAGTGATGTTCTGGCCGTCGGTATAAAGGAAGGCGCGCCAGTATTCCTGCAGAAGTTCGATCATCGTACGGCCTCCCGGGAACCGGCGGCGTAACGGCGTTCGAGCCAGCGCAGAATGAAGTTCGACGCACTGGTGATCAGCAGATAAATCAACGCGGCGAGTACCAGAAAGTAGAACAGTTGATAGGTGCTTTTACCGGCGTCCTGCGCGGCTTTGACCAGATCGGCGAGGCCGATGATCGACACCAGCGCCGTGGCCTTGAGCATGACCATCCAGTTGTTGCCGATGCCCGGCAGGGCGAAGCGCATCATTTGCGGAAACACCACGTAGCGAAAGCGCTGACCGCGTTTGAGGCCATAGGCGGTGGCGGCTTCAACCTGACCACGCGGCACCGCGAGAATCGCGCCTCGGAACGTCTCGGTGAAATACGCGCCATAAATGAAGCCCAGGGTCAGCACCCCGGCGCTGAACGGGTTGATCTCGATGTATTCCCATTCCATGTAGTCGGTCAGCGATGTCAGCCAGGTTTGCAGGCTGTAGAAAATCAGCAGCATCAGCACCAGATCCGGCACCCCGCGAATCAGCGTGGTGTAGAGCTGAGCGGGCAGGCGCACCAGTTTGATTTTTGACAGTTTGGCACTGGCGCCGAGCAGGCCGAGCAACACGGCCACCAGCAGCGACAACGCCGATAATTTGATGGTCATCCAGGTGCCTTCCAGCAGCAAAGGACCAAAGCCCTTGAGGCTGAAGGCGGAGAGCCCCAGATTTTGCAGGAGGGTTTCGAACATAAATCAGCAACCTGAGCGGATGGAAAAGGCGCCCATCGAAGATGGGCGCCGAGGCATTATTTGCCGCTGTACAGATTCAGATCGCCAAAGTGTTTCTTTTGAATCTCGGCGTATTTGCCGTCATCGTGTAACGCTTTGATACCTTTATCTAAAAGCGCCTTCAGCTCAGTGTTACCTTTCTTAATACCGACAGCGGTTTTGGCTGGCAGCAATTCGTTGTCGACTGGCTTGCTGACGTCATAGTCGGCGCCCTGTGGCGACTTCAGGAAACCCAGTTCGGCTTGCAGCATGTCCTGGATACCGGCGTCGAGACGGCCGGAGGTCAGGTCGGAATACACCTGATCCTGGTTCTGATAGGCCTGGGTTTTCACGCCGGCCTTATCCAGCACGGCTTTGGCGTAGGCTTCCTGAATGGTGCCTTGCTCGTAGCCAACGGTTTTACCCTTCAGCGATGCAACGTCGGCGGTGATCCCCGAACCTTTTTTCGACACGTAAGCCGTCGGGCCGGAGAACAGCTCGCTGGAGAAATCGATGACTTTTTCGCGGGCCGGGGTCACGGTCATCGACGAGATCACACCGTCGAATTTGTTGGCTTTGAGGCCCGGAATCATGCCGTCGAAGTCACTTTCGACCCACTTGCACTTGACCTTCAGTTCGGCGCAAATCGCGTTGCCCAGGTCGATGTCGAAGCCCACCAGGCTGCCGTCGGCCGCTTTCGACTCAAACGGTGCATACGAAGGGTCAACGCCAAAGCGCAGCTCTTTGTATTCCTTGGCCAGCGCGGAGCCAGCGGCCATGCACAACGCCAGTGCAGAAAGGGTCAGCAATGCTTTTTTCATTATTCAATCCCTAAGAACCAATATGAGCGCTTGTGGCGCAGAATTATTGTTACTGGAACGCGTACGACCTATAGAAAGTAGCAATTTCCGAACCATAGTCCCGAACAAGTGTTTTAAAAGGTTGGGCGGGGAGGGATGAGGGCGATTGAATGCCCGGAAATGGGCATTGCGATTTCGTTGCACCCTTTCGGATCAAACCACCGGTTTTGCGGAATATGATTACCCAGTGGTGCAAGGATTCATCTGTGGTGAAGGGATTTATCTGTGGCGAGGGGATTTATCCCCGATGGGCTGCGAAGCGGCCCCCTGCAATTTCACTGGAAGACCGCATACTCAGGTTTTACGACTGCTTCGCAGCCGAACGGGGCGGTGCGACGTTTCGCTAAATCCCCTCACCACAGGGTTTTGCGTTGTCACCGGGCAATGGGTCAGGCCAACAGATCTTGCAAGGTCGCGAGGCTATCCGCTTCTTCCACGGTTTTATCCTGCCGCCAGCGCAACATCCTCGGGAAGCGCACCGCGATCCCGCTCTTGTGCCGCCGCGACAACGCGATCCCTTCAAACCCCAACTCAAACACCAGACTCGGTTTCACGCTACTCACCGGGCCAAATTTCTCCACCGTGGTCTTGCGCACAATGCTGTCGACCTGACGCATCTCCGCATCCGTCAGCCCCGAATACGCCTTGGCAAACGGCACCAGCGCCCGCTGGCTCGACTCCGGCGGGCCGTCCCACACGGCAAAGGTGTAATCGCTGTACAAACTGGCGCGCCGACCGTGCCCGCGCTGCGCATAAATCAACACCGCGTCGACGCTGAACGGATCAACCTTCCACTTCCACCACACCCCCATGTCCTTGGTGCGTCCGACGCCATACAGCGAATCCCGCGCCTTGAGCATCATGCCTTCCACACCCAGTCGCCGAGACGCTTCGCGCTGGCGGGCGAGGTCGAACCAGTCGCTGCCGGTCAGCACGGGGGAGGGCAGCAACACCGGGCTGTTACACCTTGCAATGACCTCTTCAAGTTGCGCGCGACGTTTGGCCTGCGGCTGGTTGCGCCAGTCTTCGCCCTGCCATTCGAGCAAGTCGTAGGCGAGCACCACCACCGGTACTTCTTCGAGGATTTTCTTGTCGAGGGTTTTGCGGCCGATGCGCTGTTGCAGCAGGGCGAACGGCTGCACCGCTGGCGGCTCTGTCGATTGCGGATCGAAGGCGTCTTCGGTGGTCGGGTGAGTGCTTTTCCACACAACGATTTCGCCGTCGATCACCGTGCCATCCGGCAAGCCGTGCACCAGCACATCCAGTTCGGGAAAACGCTCGGTGACCAGCTCTTCGCCGCGTGACCACACCCACAATTTGCCGTCGCGTTTGACCACTTGCGCGCGGATGCCGTCCCATTTCCATTCAATCTGCCAATTGCTCGCCGGGCCGATCAGCGCTTCAAATTCTTCAACCGGTTGCGACAACGCGTGGGCGAGGAAAAACGGGTAGGGCTGGCCGCCGCGCTGAGCATGCTCGTCGGCGGATTCTGGGGCGATCAGTTTCAGGTAACTGGCGGCGTTCGGGCGGTTCGACAGGTCGGTGTAACCCACCAGTCGCTGCGCCACGCGTTTGCTGTCCAGGCCAGCCATTGAGGCCAGCGCGCGGGTGACGAGCAATTTCGACACGCCGACGCGGAAGCTGCCGGTGATCAGTTTGATGCACAGCATCAGGCTTGATCGATCGAGTTGCGCCCACAGCGTTGGCAGTTGCCTGCTCAAAAATTCGGGTGTTTCACCACGCAGCGGCAGCAGCTTTTCTTCGATCCATTCGGCGAGGCCGGCTTCAGAGCTGTGCGGATTCTCCGGGAGCACCAGCGAAATGGTTTCCGCCAGATCGCCGACCGACTGATAGCTCTCCTCGAACAGCCACGGTTCGAGGCCCGACATTCCCACGGCAATCTCGCGCAGAATCCGCACCGGCACCAATTGCCGAGGCCGTCCGCCGGACAAAAAATACACCGCCCATGCCGCGTCCTGCGGTGCAGCCTGGGCGAAGTAAGCTTGCATCGCCGCCAGTTTGGCGTTGCTGGAAGTGGTTGCGTCGAGCTCGGCGTACAACTCGGCGAAGGCTTTCATGTGGGAGTCTCGGCGACGGTGGGTTCGGCGGCGATGTTGTCTTCCTCGTCATCGCCGTATTCGGTGTTGAAGCCTTGCGCGTCGAGGCCTTGCTCACGCAAGTGGCGCACCAGCACGCCGATTGAGCCGTGGGTGACCATCACGCGTTCGGCGCCGGTTTGATTGATCGCCCACAACAGGCCGGGCCAGTCGGTGTGATCGGAGAGGACAAAACCGCGATCGACACCACGCCGCCGCCGAGTGCCGCGCAAGCGCATCCAGCCGCTGGCGAAGGCGTCGCTGAAATCACCGAAACGGCGCATCCAGCTACTGCCGCCAGCAGAAGGCGGGGCGATGACCAGGGCTTGGCGCATGAGCGGATCGTTTTTGCTGACGTCGCCGGCGTAGATCGTCGGCGGCAGGTATACGCCGGCCTCGCGGTACACGCGGTTCAGCGGCTCGACCGCGCCGTGGCTGAGGATCGGGCCGAGGCTTTCGTCGATGCCGTGAAGGATTCGCTGGGCTTTGCCGAACGAATAACAGAACAGCACGCTGGCCTTGCCGGCGGCGATATTGGCTGACCACCACTGATTGATTTCGCTGAACACCTGCGCTTGCGGCTGCCAGCGATAGATCGGCAGGCCGAAGGTCGATTCGGTGATGAAGGTGTGGCAGCGCACCGGTTCGAAGGGGGCGCAGGTGCCGTCCGGTTCGATCTTGTAATCGCCGGACGCGACCCAGACTTCGCCACCGTATTCGAGGCGCACTTGTGCTGAACCGAGCACGTGGCCGGCCGGGTGGAAACTGAGGGTGACGCCGTGATGGGTCAGGCGTTGGCCGTAGTCGAGGGTTTGCAGGTTGATGTCTTGACCCAGACGCGCGCGGAGAATCCCTTCGCTGGCGCTGCTGGACAGGTAGTGCTGATTGCCGGTGCGCGCGTGATCACCGTGGGCATGGGTGATCACCGAGCGCTCGACGGGGCGCCAGGGATCAATATAGAAATCACCCGCAGGGCAATAAAGACCTTCGGGACGCGCGATAACAAGGTCCATGGCGTGACCACAATGGGGGGCTTGTTAGCTATGAGGCTGGCGCTGGGCTGGAAGTTCTATCAACTTTGAAGCGCCACCCTCACCCCAGCCCTCTCCCGGAGGGAGAGGGGGCCGACCGAGGTGTCTGGCGAATGACATCGACCTGAAGAACCGGGTCGATTATGGATTTGGCACTGCACGAACCGAGCAAATCCCGGATTCAGCACAGCACCTTCAGGTCGGCATAAAACTTCAGCCACCCCCAACCAGTCCCCTCTCCCTCTGGGAGAGGGCTAGGGTGAGGGGCTTTTGAAGTCAGGCTTATTTTCCGGGAGTCAGGGTCAAACGGGTTTTGCCATACACCCGCTCAAAGTTCTGCGGCTGCATTGGCAAGCCGATGTACTGCCCCTTCAACCACTGATCAATCCCGTTCAGGTAATTCGGGCTCAGCGGATTGCCCGATTGCCCCGTACCGTTCTGCCCCATCAGCGGTTCGGTCTGGCCGAAGTCGACGATAAAGCGCATCGACGGCGCGCGCGTGGTGTTGAAGTCCTGACCCCAGGCGAATGCCGACGTGTTCAACGTGGTGTGATCGCCACCCGCCGCCAATGGGCCGCGTACGGTCTGACCATTGCTGTTTTTCCAGGCATAGCTGTGCAACTTGCCCCACTGCCAGGCCCGGTGATCGCCGCCCAACTGACTGTCGCCAGCGCTGATCGCCGCCGCAAGGCTGCGGGCAAGAATCAGTGCTTTGTCTTCTTTCTGCGGTGTGCGGATGTCGTCCCAGAACGGACTGTCTTCACGCCCCAACAGATGATCGGCCTGCGCCGCGTAGGACAAATCGCCGTTGGCGATAAATGCTTTCCACGCCGGGCTCGATTCCGGGCCGAGTTCGTCGAGGAAGATCTGCTTCATGCTTTCTTGCAGAAACAGCTCATAAATCGCCGCGTCCGCCGAGGTCGGGCTGAGCTTGCCGTCGAACGCCATCAATCGTGTGAACGCCTCGCGGGCCTTGCTGCGGTCGGTTTCCGGCAGGGCATCGATCGCCTGCTTCAGCGGCTGCTTCATGCCCGGCGCTTCGAAGACTTTCTTCAGCTTGGCGGCAAACGTGGTGGTCTGGTCGTATTGCATGGCGATCACGCTGCGGCTGTCGTGCTTGCCGCTGCCGGCCAGTTCCGCCAGGCGTTCGCCACGCTCCGGTGCGGCCCAGGAATTGGACAGCTGCATGCCGTAACCGTGAGGAATCACGCGCTGGTTGGCGGTGCCGAGCCAGCCTTGCGCCGGGTCCTGATCGTAGGGGTGCAGCATCGGGTCGGCGTAACCGTCCCAGTCGTAGCGACCTTCCCAGCCCGGCGAGGGCAGCAGGCCTTCGCCTTCACGGCGATTGGGGTAGCGGCCGGTGACTTGCCAGCCAATGTTGCTCGCGTCGGCGAACACCAGATTCAGCGCGATGGCGCGGATTTCACGGCTGGCGTCCGATGCACGTTCAACGGTTTGAGCGCGGGTCAGATCAAAAAAGGCGTCCAGCGACTTGTCGTCGGTGAAGCTCGGCGTCTGCAACGCTACGCCGAAACCATTGCCTTGCGCGGCAGCCTGGGCGCTGTTGAGCAGCGCACCGTGGCGGGTTTCGTACACCGCTTCGCGAATCGGTCGCTGACCTTTGACGAAGTAGGTTTCGTTGCGCACGCCCAGCGGCTGCCATTTGCCGTTGACCTCGTAGGTCAGGCTGCTGCCCTGACGACGGATTTTTTCCAGGAACAGATCCTGGTTGTCGCCAAGCACGCTGGTCATGCTCCAGGCGACTTTGCCGTTGAAACCACCCAGTACCAGCGGCAAACCAGCAACGGTGACACCGGCGGCTTGATATTTCGGTGCGCGGATCTGCACGAAGCTCCACAGCGACGGCGCGGCCAGCGGCCCATGGGCGTCGCTGGCGAGAATGCTTTTACCGCTGCGGCTGCGTTGCGGGGCGATCGCCCAGTTGTTCGAAGACGTCGCGCCCAAGAGGTTCAGCGTCGACAGTTGCTGGCTGGCGCTGCTCAGTTCAGTCAGGCCGGGAATCTGCCCGTTGAGCTTGAGGCCTTGCAGCTTGTCGGCTTCGGCCAGCGGCAGATTTTCGTCCGGCGCCGACGGCGTCAGCCAGGCGAGTTTGTCGGTGGTCACGGTTTGCGCGAGCACCAGCGAGGAAATTTCTTCCGGCAGGTTGGCCGATTGGCTGAAGTTCAGCAGGGCGAAAATCAGCGCCGAATCTTCCGGTTTCCAGTATTCGGGTTTGTAGCCGCTGGAGGCGAGGTCGCCCGGCAGTTTGTCGGCGTAGCGGAACAGGTAAGCGTTGACGCCCCGCGCATAGACTTCAAAGAAACGCTTGAGGCGTGGCGACGAGGCTTTGTACAGCTCGGCGGCGCTTTTCTTCAGATTGACCGCGCGCATGTAGCGGTCGGCGTCGAGCATCGAGGCGCCGGACATTTCCGCCAGACGGCCCTGAGCCAGCAGACGCAGGGTGACCATCTGGTTGATCCGGTCGCTGGCGTGGACGTAGCCGAGGCTGAACAGTGCGTCATGGAAGGTGTTGCTTTCGATCAACGGCATGCCCATGGCATTGCGTCGCACCGAAACATTCTGCGCCAGGCCCTTGAGCGGTTGCACGCCGGAGGTCGGCGGGAGGGTGTCCTGAGCGTTCCAGGTCTGGCAACCGGACAGGCCCAAAACACCGGCCACTGCTGCGGCAACGCCGAACCGGGGAAGAAAATGAGTAAGGGCTGGCGAGGCCATGGCAAAGCTCCTGCGGGGGTAGCGTCAGTAAAGGCGCTACGTTAGTGAGCAGGAGGATGCCGCGCAAGCGGGGGCGGGGGTTATTTCAAGATTTGTCTGATAAACAGCAACCTGGAAGTCGAGTCCAGTACTTGTGGTGAGGGGATTTATCCCCGTTGGGCTGCGAAGCGGCCCTGATTCCTGCAACCAGGATGAGTCTGGCACACCGTGAGTGCAGTTTTTGGGGCTGCTGCGCAGCCCAACGGGGATAAATCCCCTCGCCACAAAGGTCTTCCCTGACTTCAATCAGGATTTCGGTGGATTGATCTTCTGCACCAGCGCATAGGCCTTGACCGTCGCCGGGCGATCCTTGATGTGGTTGAACCAGCGCTGCACATGCGGGAAGTCTTCAAGGTTCTGGCTCTGCCATTTGTGCGAGACGATCCACGGATAAATCGCCATGTCGGCAATGCTGTATTCACTGCCAGCAACAAACTCGTTGTTCGCCAATTGCTTGTTCAACACGCCATACAACCGCGCCGTTTCATCAATGTAGCGCTTGATCGCGTAAGGAATTTTCTCCGGCGCGAACTGGCTGAAATGATGATTCTGCCCAGCCATCGGCCCCAAACCGCCCATCTGCCAGAACAACCACTGCAACGCCGTTTGCCGCCCGCGCAGATCCTTGGGCAGGAACTGGCCGGTTTTTTCCGCCAGATACAGAAGAATCGCACCGGATTCAAACACCGACAACGGCTCGCCGCCATCAACCGGCTGATGATCGACGATCGCCGGGATGCGGTTGTTCGGGGAGATTTTCAGAAAGTGGGGCTGGAACTGCTCACCCTGACTGATATTGATCGGGTGAACCTTGTAGGGCAGGCCGGCTTCTTCGAGGAACAGGGAAATCTTGTGGCCGTTGGGGGTGGTCCAGTAATACAGGTCGATCATGGAAAGCTCCAAATCAGAAAATGGCTTACGTGCGGACAGCAAACGCCAGCGTCAGGTGATCCCGTGTGCGTTCGATAGCTTGCCTGTTATCAGGAGGTGATGCTGAACTGCGCAGAATTCAATGACCCGCCCGTGAGAAAAATCGCCATGGAGCTTCAGGCCAACGCAGCACTGATCATCATCGACCAGCAAAAAGGCATCCTGCAGCCACGTTTGGGGCGACGGAATAATCCTCAGGCGGAAGACAGAATTGTTGACCTGCTGGGGTTCTGGCGGCGTAGCGGACGGCCGGTGATTCATGTGCAGCATCTGTCGCGCGAACCTGACTCGGTGTTCTGGCCTGAGCAGGAGGGCGTGGAATTTCAGCAACGGTTCTTGCCGCAGGACGGTGAATGGCTGATCCAGAAACAAGTGCCGGATGCGTTTTGTGCCAGCGGACTGGCGGCGCGTTTGCGTGAGGCGGGGGTTGGGCAGTTGATCATTGTTGGCGTGGCGACGAATAACTCGGTGGAGTCGACGGCGCGTTCGGCGGGGAATCTGGGGTTTGATACGTGGGTGGCAGAGGATGCGTGCTTTACCTTCGACAAGGCCGATTATTTCGGCACGTTGCGGACGGCTGAAGAGGTGCACGGGATGTCGTTGGGGAATTTGCAGGGGGAGTATGCGACGGTGGTCAGTTCGGCGCAGATTGTGGCGGCGGGCTGATATCTGTAGTGAATGTGCGGGCCTCTTCGCGAGCAAGCCCGCTCCCACAGGGGATTGCATTCCACCTGAAAGGACTCGGTCAATTGTAGGCGTGAGCCTGCTCGCGATAGCGGGGTGTCAGGCGACAACGATGTTGGATGTGCGGGCCTCTTCGCGAGCAAGCCCGCACACAGGGGATTGCATTCCAACTGAAGGAACGCGGTCAATTGTAGGAGTGAGCCTGCTCGCGATAGCGGTCTGTCAGGCGACAACGATGTTGGATGTGCGGGCCTCTTCGCGAGCAAACCCGCTCCCACAGGGGATTGCATTCCAACTGAAGGAACGCGGTCAATTGTAGGAGTGAGCTTGCTCGCGATAGCGGTCTGTCAGGCGACAACGATGTTGGATGTGCCGGCCTCTTCGCGAGCAAGCCCGCTCCCACAAGGGATTGCATTCCACCTGAAGAAACGCGGTCAATTGTAGGAGTGAGCCTGCTCGCGATAGCGGTCTGTCAGGCGACAACGATGTTGGATGTGCCGGCCTCTTCGCGAGCAGGCTCGCTCCCACAGGGGAATGCATTCCAAGTGAAGGAACCGGTCAACTGTGGGAGCGGGCTTGCTCGCGAAGGCGTCAGATCAGGCGAAGAAGCTCTCCGCCCAGAGCATCACGCCCCGTGGCACTTCTTGAATTTCTTGCCGTTGCCGCATGGGCACGGGTCGTTGCGGCCGACGTCTTTCAGGGCGTTGCGCACCGGTTCCTGGTGGGCGTGGCCGCAGTTCGGGCCGTGTACGTGACCGTGGTCATGATCGTGATGATGGTCATGATCATGATCGTGGTTGCAGTCAGGGCCATGGACATGAGGTTGCTGAGTCATCGGTGTTGCTCCGGAATAAAATCGGCGGGGATTATCACGCCATTGCGCTCAAGGTGCACGTAGTGGGCGATGAATAAACCGGTTTCCATTTCACCCTGCAATCGATAAGGAATCTGCTGGTCGGGTTTTTTCAGCAGTTTCACCACGTCTTTGACCTTCGGCCAAAGGTTGGTGCGGATCGGCACCTTGAAGTACGCGCTGTGCTTCGGCCCGACGGTGAACCAGTGTTCATGCTCGCCTTCCGCCAAGAGCATATCGCCCAGATGAATGCGGTATTCGAGGCCGCGCACGGTCAGGTCGCTGTCGTTGGGATTGTCGACACGGAAGTGCAGGATGAATTTCTGCTCGAGCAGTTTCGCCCGCACCACTTCGACGTTCACCAAGTGCACGGCGGGATCGACGCTGTCGTCGCTGAACCACGAGGCACAGCCGCCGAGGTTGAGGAACAGCGTGAGGATCAAGAATTGGAATGTGCGCCGACGACCGAGCATGGTTTAACTCCCTTTGGTGCCAGTCTAGACGCTAAAAGATCGCAGCCTGCGGCAGCTCCTACAGGAGATCGCGTTCCTTCGTAGGAGCTGCCGAAGGCTGCGATCTTTTGATCTCAACCTCAAGCGCCGAAATACCCCGCGCAGCATTTCTTGAACTTCTGCCCGCTGGCGCATGGGCAGCTGTCATTGCGCCCCAGTTTCAATTGCACCGTCGGGTCGATGAAATACCAGCGCCCGGCGTTCTGCACAAACGAGGAACGCTCGCGATGGCTGTGCTCACCCTGATCGTCGTGCCAGCGCGCAGTGAAGGTGACGAAGGCGTGTTCGGGCTGCCCACCAAAGACTTCCGAGCTCTCGACTTCCAGGCCGAGCCAGGTGCTCTGCGCGCTCCAGTTGCTGATCGACTGCCGATCCAGACCCGCTTGCTGAGCGGGCAGGGTGGTCGCCACGAGATAGTCGATCAGGCCCAGCACATAAGCGCTGTAGCGCGAACGCATCAAGGCTTCGGCACAGGGCGCCGGCAGGCCGTCGTGATAATGGCCGCAGCAGGCATCCAGCAGGTTGCCGCTGCCGCACGGGCAAATGGCTGTACTCATTGCATTACCACCAGTATTTGCCGAAATTTTCCGGATTGGCCCAGAACCGCGCGTTGAGCCAGTCGGGGACTTGTTTGTAGTCAAGCAGATCGTAGGTGAACAGGGTCAACACTTGATCGTCGCGCTGAAAACGTTCGCTGGCTTGCAGGGCCAGCGAATAGAAATCGGTTTCCTGCCAGCCGCAAGCCGACAGATCTGCCAGTACCGCGATGCGGCTGGCATTTAAATTTCGAATCCCGCCCAACAGATTCAGGCCATCGCGCTTGGGCAAATGTTCCAGGCAATCGACCACCAGCGCCAGATCAAAACGCTGCGCAGCCAGTTCGGCGGGCAACGCACCGGGGGCGGCGTGGGCGACAACGGAATCCGGGTGCGCCTCCTTGAAAGCAGTCAGGGCCGGGAATTCGCTGGCGCCGAGCAACAGCAAACGCGCCGGCGCGTAGCGATCCAGCAAAGCGGCCATCGCCTGTTGCGGCGTGTGGGAAGAAATGGCGACGTTCATCGAAGCTCCTCAATCAGACCGCCAAGACTAGCCTGCCTGACCGCGCCGGCAAAGAGCCCTGTCCCGCGACTTTGCGGCAATTGCGGCGAAGTCCTGTGAACACGGTCGCAAACAGCAGTGGCCTATTGCTGGCGGAGATTAAAACTCCGGTCTTTACTCCCTGAATCGGTTTCAAGCCGATCCCTCAGGAGAAAACCAGATGAGCATAGTGCGGACAGCATTACCTTTGATTCTGCTAACCAGTGTGTTGACGGGTTGCGCAGGTTTGCAGAAAACCGACTGGCCGACCTGTGCGGCGGTCGGTGGTGTCGTCGGGGCCGGTCTTGGCGCGACGGAAAGTTCGGCGTGGGCGGGCTACGGCGCGCTGATCGTAGGCGGTACGGCAGCGGCGTATTGCTGGGTACACGGTGATGGCGACGAAGACGGCGATGGTGTGCCGGACAGCCGCGACAAGTGCCCGGGCACTCCAAAAGGCGTGCAGGTCGATGCTGACGGCTGCCCACCACCGGCTCCAGCCCCCGTGGTTGAAGAAGCGGTAGTGGTCAAAGAAGAAACCATCGTTATTCGTGATGTGCACTTCCAGTTCGACAAAGCCACACTGACCAGCCCTGACAAACAGGTGCTCGATAAAGTCGCGACGCGCCTGAAACAGGAATCCTCGACTGCACAACTGACCGTCACTGGTCACACCGACAGCGTGGGCAGCGATGCCTACAACAAAAAACTGTCGGATCGCCGTGCGCACTCGGTGGTGGAGTACCTGATCCAGCAGGGCGTGCCACGTGCCAGCTTCGTTTCGGTGTCGGGTCTGGGTGAAAGCCAGCCGGTCGCTGACAACAAAACGGCAGACGGTCGCGCGCAAAACCGTCGCACCGAAATCAAAATCCAACGCTAGCCCCCTCGCATCCGCGGCTTGTGCAGTCGCGGATGCGGGTCTTTACTCCTGTGTAACCGGTATGGGCCGGTGACACAGGAGCTTTCAAATGAGTGTTTTCTCAAGGTCCGTCTTGCCGGTTCTGCTGCTAGGCAGTTTGCTCACCGGTTGCGCCACGCACAGCGATGGCACTGCACCCCTCAATCAACGTACGTGGCCGGTCTGCAGCCTTCTTGGCGGCTTGGTCGGTGGCGGTCTTGGCGCCATTGAAAGTGGCGGCTGGGCCGGTGGCGGCGCAGCGCTGGGGATTCTTGCCGGCGGACTGATCTGTTACGCCCAGGATGGCGATGAAGACGACGATGGCGTGTTCGACCGCCGCGACCGTTGCCCCGATACGCCGGCCAATACCCCGGTCGATCACCGTGGCTGCCCGTTGCCGCAATATCCGGTCACCGAAAAAACACCGGAGCCTGTGCCGCAAACGGAAGTCATCACCCTCAGCGATGCCGGCGATGTCTTGTTCGATTTCGACAAGTCTGATCTGACGCCTTCGGCCAAAGCCCAGCTCGATACGCTGATGGACAAACTGCGTAATGCCGACGTGGTGAGCATCAAGGTCATCGGTCATACCGACAGCAAAGGTTCGGACGCTTACAACCAAGCGCTGTCGGAACGTCGCGCCAGTAGTGTCGCCTCCTATTTGCTGAGTCAGGGTCTGTCGCCGAATAAACTCACCAGTGAAGGACGTGGCGAGAGTGAACCGGTGGCTGACAACGCAACCGATGAGGGCCGCGCGAAAAACCGTCGCGTGGAATTGCACATCAATCGTTAGGACGCGTCTGTAGGGCGCAGGCTAGAGCCGCCGGGCTTCGATCATCGTTGACCCGGCGGCCATTTGGCGACTTGTCTGGATTTTTTCTTTTCCCCTCTGGCTTATCCCCCGCAGAAGCCGTTACTGTGCATCCAAAGAATAATTCGCAACACGGGGGAGCGTATGAAAGTGTTCTGGGGGCTGGGGCGGTTGTTGACCCTGCTGTTCTGCTGCGTGGTGCTGGCCAATCAACTGGTGCCATTCGTTCATCCGCTGCACCTGCTGGTCAATCTGGCTGGCGGTCTGTTGTTGCTGATCCACGTGCTCGAAGTGCTGCTGTGCAATCGCAGCCTCAAGGGGCGTCCGCACCCTTGGCGTGATCGTGGCCGCATCCTGTTGTTTGGCGTATTCCACCTGCAAACCATCCCGGCCCCGGCCGCTCCGGAGGCTTCTTCCCATGCGTAAACTTTGCCTGCTCGCTGCATTCATCAGTCCTTTGGCCTGCGCCCAAGTGGTGACGGTTGAAACCAACTCGCTGATGCGCCTGCCCAACACCACCAGCACCTTGCAACTTGAACGTCTGGACGTGGCTGATTACGGCACGTTGCTGATTCCATCGAACGTGACCGAACTGACCGTGGGCGAATTGCGTCTGGGTCATGAGGCTCGAATCGCCATCGTCCCGGCGGAACAAGCGCTGGAGATGAAAGTGGCGCGCGCTGAATTGAGCGAAGGCAGCCAGATCACCGCACGCGGTGCTCCCGGTACTTATGAAAAAGCCGCGCGTGCGGGGCGCAATCTGAATCTGCAATTCAAAGCGTTGAACGCGCCGCAACTGTTGGTCGATGCCCGTGGCGGCACCGGTGCGCCGGGGTTTGTCGGTCTGGATGGCGGCAACGGTGAGGACCCGGGCTGCACTTATGGTTCGGCCGGGCACGGTTTTGATGGCAGTGACGGCGCTGATGGCCAACCGGGGGCACCGGGTGCGCTGGTGCGGCTGGAAGTGCCGCGCGAGTTTCCGGCTGAGCTGATCAAGGTCAATGTGACCGGTGGCAACGGTGGCCCGGCGGGTGTCGGCGGCAAGGCAGGCAAGGGCGGCAAGTCCAAGGGCTGCCTGGTGTACCGCGCCGATGGTGGCAAGAACGGCAAGGCCGGGGCGGATGGACAGCCTGGGCCAGTGGGTGCGGCGGGGGCTGTGACTGTTCAGCGCCTGTAAAAGCGGATCCTCATCGGAACGCCGCCCGCCCAGCCCTCTCCCGGCGGGAGAGGGAGCCGACCGAGGTGACTCACGCTATCCATGGCTGATTGTTCCCACGCAGAGCGTGGGAACGATCACGGCCTCGCCGCCGCTATCGCCACCAGCACCAACCCGACAATCAAATTAATCCCCACCACCCGCCGAATCCGCCCCAGCACCGCCGCACCCGTCGGCCAGTCCTTGGCGTCCACCGCCGTGCGCAATTCCGGCAGCATCAGCCCCTGAATGCGGATAAACAGCGCCGTCATCACCACGTACAACCCGATCATCACCTGCACGTATTTCGGCGCGGTTTCAAACCCGACCTGCTGCAGATGCAGCATGCCCACACCGCTGATCGGCAACAAGATCACCGCGACCCAAACCCAGCGGAAAAAACCTTGAAACACTTCCACCCACAAGGTCAGCCGGGCGGGGCCGTCGAGGGCCTTCACGGCCGCGGGGCGCAAGACCATCCAGGCGAAAAACATGCCGCCGACCCACACCAGGGCGGACAGGACATGCAGGGGGTAGACGAGGCTAAAAAGTGTCATTGGGTTACTCCGTTCTGCGCAGGATCGATTCGCGGGGTATGATAGCCGCCGATCCAAACCACTGAAAATTTATCCAGCGTTTTTTGCGCCCGACACTCAATGATCAGCACTGAACTCAAAACCACGATCCAGGGCGCCTACTCGCGTTTTCTTGAAGCCAAGAGCCTCAAGCCGCGTTATGGCCAGCGCCTGATGATCGCTGAAATCGCCAAAGTCCTCGGGGATATCGACACCGACGACGAAGGCCGGCGCAGTGGCGACCCCGCAATTGTTGCGGTGGAAGCCGGCACCGGTACCGGCAAGACCGTGGCCTACAGCATGGCGGCGATCCCCACGGCCAAAGCCGCCGGCAAGCGTCTGGTCATCGCCACGGCGACCGTCGCGCTGCAGGAGCAGATCGTCTACAAGGATTTGCCCGACCTGATGCGCAACAGCGGGCTGAATTTCACTTTCGCCCTGGCCAAGGGCCGTGGCCGCTACATGTGCCTGTCCAAACTCGACATGCTCTTGCAGGAAGGCCACGCGCAAACCGCCACTGCCCAGCTGTTCGAAGAAGAAGGCTTCAAGATCGAGGTCGATGAGGCCAGTCAGAAGCTGTTCACCAGCATGATCGAGAAACTCGCCGGCAATAAATGGGACGGCGACCGCGACAGCTGGCCGAATGCGCTGGAAGACGCCGATTGGGCGCGTCTGACCACCGATCACAGCCAGTGCACCAACCGCCATTGCCCGAACTTCGGCCAGTGCGCCTTCTACAAGGCCCGCGAAGGCATGGGCAAGGTCGACGTGATCGTCACCAACCACGACATGGTGTTGGCTGACCTGGCATTGGGCGGCGGCGCGGTACTGCCCGATCCGCGTGACACCATTTACGTGTTCGACGAAGGTCACCACCTGCCGGACAAGGCTATCGGCCACTTCGCCCATTACACTCGTCTGCGTTCCACCGCCGACTGGCTGGAAACCACCGCCAAGAACCTCACCAAACTGCTCGCCCAGCATCCGCTGCCGGGCGATCTCGGCAAGTTGATCGAGCAAGTGCCGGAGCTGGCGCGGGAGATCAAGGCGCAGCAGCAGTTCATGTTCAGCGCCTGCGAACAGGTCGCCGATTTCAAACCGGGCGAAGACGTCGAAGGCCGTGAGCGGCCGCGTCATCGGTTCGTCGCCGGGGTGATTCCCGAGCACATGCGCGAAATGGGCATCGAGCTGAAGAAAGGCTTCTCGCGTCTCAACGATCTGTTCACGCGTCTGACCGACCTGCTCAAGGAAGGCATGGACGGCGAGGTCAACATCGGGATCGCCAGCAATCAGGCGGAAGAGTGGTATCCGCTGTTCGGCAGCCTGTTGTCCCGTGCATCCGGCAACTGGGAGTTGTGGACGGCCTTCACCGCCGAAGACCCGGAAGACAGCCCGCCGATGGCGCGTTGGCTGACCTTGGCTGAAAGCGGTTCGCTGTTCGACATCGAGGTCAACGCCAGCCCGATTCTGGCCGCCGAAACCTTGCGCCGCAGCCTGTGGAACGTCGCCTACGGTTGCCTCGTTACGTCCGCAACCCTGACCGCGCTGGGCACGTTCGACCGCTTCCGCATGCGTGCCGGTCTGCCGAAAAAAGCCGTCACCGCCGTGGTGCCGAGCCCGTTCCATCACGCTGATGCCGGCGTGCTGCGAGTGCCGGATCTGAAAGCCGATCCGCGTGATGCTCCCGCGCACACCGCCGCGATCATTCGTGATCTGCCGGATCTGGTCGAAGGCTCGCGCGGCACGCTGGTGCTGTTCTCCTCGCGCAAACAGATGCAGGACGTGTTCGACGGCCTCGACCGCGACTGGCGCAAGCAAGTGTTCATTCAAGGCAACCTGTCGAAACAGGAAACCCTGAACAAGCACAAGGCGCGCGTTGATGGCGGTGATTCCAGCGTGCTGTTCGGTCTCGCCAGTTTTGCCGAAGGCGTCGACTTGCCGGGTGCTTACTGCGAGCACGTGGTCATCGCCAAGATTCCGTTCTCGGTGCCGGACGATCCGGTCGAAGCGGCGCTGTCGGAATGGATCGAAGCCCGTGGCGGTAATCCGTTCATGGAAATCTCGGTGCCCGACGCCTCGCTGAAACTGGTTCAGGCCTGCGGTCGTCTGCTGCGTACCGAAGAAGACCGCGGCACCATCACGTTGCTGGATCGGCGCCTGGTCACCCAGCGCTACGGCAAGGCGATCCTCAATGCGTTGCCGCCCTTCCGTCGTGAAATATCCTGAGACATCGGTGGGCAGTTTTGCCCGCCGTGTTGTCTATCTCTCTGCCATCGCTTTTCCATTGGCCATTATTGGTCGTTAGGGAGAACTCCGTTCTTATGATCCGCCGTTCGCTGCCTGCCGTTTTCGCCTTGATCTTCGCTGCCCCTCTGCTGGCAGCGCCTGCCGGTCAGCAGACCCTGTTCAACTTTGTCCGCCCGGCGGACGTGGTCAAGGTCACCACCGAAAACACCGATCTGCCGCAAGCCAACGCTGAGCAAACCGCAGAAGGCGAAGTGCTGCGCCGGGTGACGTTCAACCCGGTGGCCCGTCCGACCCTGCGTCTGACCCCGCAGACCGGTGCCTGGGACTGGTCGCAGTCGGGCATGATGAGCCTGCGTCTGCAGAGCGCGATGAACTGGGCCGTGACGGTCTATGTGCAAATCCAGAGCAATGACGGACGCACACTGGTCAGCCGCGTCGACCTGCCGGCCGGCCCTGCGCAGACCTTGCTGGTGCCGCTGGTGGCGTCGACGCCGCTGAGCCAAGGCATGAAAGCCGGGCCGCCGATGCCGATGACCGTCGACGGTCAGCGCATTTTGCTGGCCGCGAGCAGCGGTGAGATTGATCGCAGCCAAGTGGTATCGGTGAGTCTGTCGATGGATCAGCCGAAAGTCGCGCAGAGCTTGCTGCTTGAGCGTTTCGGCGTGCAGGACGGTGAGTCGGTCAGCCAAGCGGTGTACGGCAATCTGGTCGACGCTTACGGGCAATCGACGCGCAGCAAATGGCCGGAAAAAATCGCCAACGACGAACAACTGAAATCCGCCGCCGCCAAGGAACAGCAACAGCTGAAAACCTGGCTGGCCGAGCGCGAGAAGTCCTCGCTGGACAAGTTTGGTGGCTGGAACAAAGGCCCGGCGTTCAAGGCCAGCGGCTTCTTCCGCACCGAAAAACGTGACGGCCGCTGGTATCTGGTCACGCCTGAAGGGCATCCGTTCTACTCCCTTGGCGTCAACACCGTCAGCCCCGACGTCAGCCAGACGTACGTGACAGGTCGCGAGTTCATGTTCGAATCCTTGCCGAAACCGGATGAGCCGTTGGCCAGTCACTTTGGTGAAGGCGACAACCGTGGCGGCAATGGTGTTGATCAAGGTCGTGGCTACGGCAATGGCCGCTGGTACGATTTCTACGGCGCCAACTTGCAGCGTGTGTACGGCGAACCGTGCAAAGCGGACAGCGAAGGCAAATCCGGCGTCGCTGAAGCGGCGAAGGCTGAAGCCACTGAAACCGCCGCCGCCAAAGCCGCAGAACCTGCCGCTGTGCCGGCAGAGCCGAAGTCAGGCGTCGCCGAAGCGGCCAAGACTGAAACCGTGCAAGTGGCCACTGAAAAGGCTGCCGCGCCGTGCAAAGCTACTATTGATGAGCAACAGTGGGCCAACCACACGCTCGATCGCCTGCAAGCCTGGGGCTTCAACACGGTCGGCAACTGGAGTGCCGATTCGCTGAGTGAAGCCGAGCGCGTGCCGTACACCTTGCCGCTGTCGATCGTCGGCGACTACACCAGCATCAGCACCGGCAGCGACTGGTGGGGCGGCATGCCCGATCCGTTCGACCCGCGTTTCGCCATGGCCACCGAGCGTGCCGTGGCCATCGCTGCTCGCGATCACCGCGACGATCCATGGTTGATCGGCTATTACGCCGACAACGAACTGGCCTGGGCGGGTCCGGGCGACGATGCGAAATCCCGTTACGCGCTGGCCTACGGTACGTTGAAAATGACCACCGACGTGCCGGCCAAACGTGCGTTCCTCAAGCAATTGCGCGACAAGTATCGCAATCAGGCGGGCCTGTCGAAGGCGTGGGGCATTGATCTGCCGGCGTGGGAATTGATGGAAGACCCGGGGTTCGTGCCGCCGCTGCCGAACCCCGAGCACCCGGAAATCGAGGCCGACTTCAAATATTTCCAGAAAGTCTTCGCTGACACCTACTTCAAGACCATCTCCGATTCGCTGAAATGGCACGCGCCCAACCAGATGCTGTTGGGCGGTCGCTTCGCCACCAGCACCCCGGAAGCCGTGGCGTCCTGCGCGCAGTATTGCGATGTGCTGAGCTTCAACATGTACACGCTCAAGCCGCAGGATGGTTATGACTTCGCTGCGCTGGGAGCTTTGGACAAACCGGTGCTAATTACCGAATTCAACTTTGGCTCGGCTGATCGTGGCCCGTTCTGGGGTGGCGTGACGCAATTGAGCAAAGAAGAAGACCGTGGCCCGGCATATGCCAATTTCCTCAAACAGGCGCTGAGTGAACCGTCGATCGTCGGCGTGCACTGGTTCCAGTATCTGGATCAACCGGTGACGGGGCGTCTGCTCGATGGCGAGAATGGTCACTTTGGTCTGGTGGGCGTGACGGATCTGCCGTATCAGGGCTTTGTTGAAACCGTGCGCAAGAGCAATTTGCAGGCGATGGATCAGTTGGGTCAGCAGGCGCAGAAAGCGCCGGTGCATGAAGCGGAAGGTGGCCGCAAAGGCGAGGCCGGCAAAGGCGCGGGGGCAGGGCATGCGGGTGGGCATTCGGGGAATGGTCATTAAGGTTTGAAACGCTAAAAGATCGCAGCCTTCGGCAGCTCCTACAAAGGAACGCAATCCCATGTAGGAGCTGCCGCAGGCTGCGATCTTTTGATTTGGCTTTTTAACCGTCTAGCCCGCAGCTGTTCCCAAATCCCTCAAGGGCTGGAACAATGCGGGCCACTTTGTAGAGCGTTTTCGCGGGGGAGTTGCGGGTGCAGATTCAGGGACATTACGAACTTCAATTCGAAGCGGTGCGCGATGCTTTTGCCGCGCTGTTCGACGATCCCCAGGAACGCGGCGCAGCCATGTGCATTCAGGTCGGCGGAGAAACCGTCCTCGACCTCTGGTCAGGTACCGCCGACAAAGACGGCGCCGAAGCCTGGCACAGCGACACCATCGCCAACCTGTTCTCCTGCACCAAAACCTTCACTGCCGTCACCGCGCTGCAACTGGTCGCCGAAGGCAAGTTGCAACTCGATGTGCCGGTCGCCCGCTACTGGCCGGAATTTGCCGCCGCCGGCAAAGAATCCATCACCCTGCGCCAATTGCTCTGCCACCAGGCCGGTCTGCCGGCGCTGCGTGAATTGCTGGCGCCGGAAGCCCTGTACGACTGGCAAACCATGGTCGACGCCCTCGCGGCGGAAACGCCATGGTGGACGCCGGGTACTGGCCACGGTTACGCGGCAATCACTTATGGCTGGCTGATCGGCGAATTGCTGCGACGTGCCGACGGTCGTGGCCCGGGCGAATCGATTGTCGCCCGCGTGGCCAAGCCGTTGGGGCTGGATTTCCACGTGGGTCTGGCTGACGAAGAATTCCATCGCGTGGCGCACATTGCGCGCGGCAAAGGCAATCCCGGCGATGCCGCCGCGCAACGTCTGCTGCAAGTGACTATGCGTGAACCGACCGCCATGAGCACCCGCGCCTTTACCAATCCGCCGTCGGTGCTCACCAGCACCAACAAACCGGAATGGCGACGCATGCAGCAACCGGCAGCCAATGGTCACGGCAATGCGCGCAGCCTCGCCGGCTTCTATGCCGGGTTGCTCGACGGCAGCCTGCTGGAAAGCGACATGCTCGAAGAGCTGACCCGCGAACACAGCCTCGGCGAAGATAAAACCCTGCTGACCCGCACCCGTTTTGGTCTGGGCTGCATGCTCGACCAACCCGATGTGCCTAACGCCACCTACGGCCTCGGCCCACGGGCGTTCGGCCATCCGGGCGCGGGCGGATCGATCGGTTTTGCTGACCCTGAGCACGATGTCGCGTTTGGTTTTGTGACAAATACCCTTGGGCCTTACGTTTTGATGGATCCGCGCGCGCAGAAGCTCGCGCGGGTGCTTGCCACTTGTCTATAAAGCAACACCCGAGGTCTCTGCATCGGAACCTCGTGCAATTTTTCGATTCAAAGCGACAGTTTATCCGGGCGAAAGTGCTCTGATTTTTCATTACTTTATTTTGTGGATTTTCAATGTCATCTAAAAAGACCCTCGCCCTGGCCCTGTGTGTAGCGATCACCGGTTGCGCACAGACCCCAAAAAACGATGCGGAAGGCACCAGCACTTGGTGGCCGTTCGGTTCCTCCGACAAAGTCGCGGCCAAAGAGCCAGCTCCAGCCCCGTTGAAACATGCCGCAACCGCGCCGGTTGCCAAGTCTGAAAGCAGCAACCCTTGGTACTGGCCGTTCGGTTCCGATGACGAAGCCGTCAAGGCTGACATGAAAGCCGAAGTCGCGCCTGAAGCGAAAAAACCGGTCGCCGTGGCCAAGGCTGATGCCGATTCGGGCGCTAAATGGTGGTGGCCGTTCGGCGCCAAGGACGATCAAACCCCTAAAGCCGTGCCGATGCCAGATCCGAAAGTGACCCAGGCCTGGATCGACGATTACGAGCCGCGCCTGCGCGAAGCGGTCAAGGACAGCAACCTGCAACTCGAGCGCCGTGAAAACGTCTTGGTCGTTACCGCACCGGTAGAAGGTTCGTTCAACCCGGATCGCCCGGCCATGCTGTTGCCGGTCACCCTTGGCCCGTTCACTCGCGTGGCTAAAATCCTCGAAGCCGATCCGAAAACCGCTGTGCTGGTACTCGGTCACAGCGACACCAGCGGTTCCGCGCCAGCCAACGTCAAGCTGAGCCAGGAGCGTGCACAAGCCATCGCGGCGATTTTCCGCCTCAGCGGTTTGCAGCGTGATCGTCTGATGCTGCGCGGCATGGGTTCCGAAGCACCGCGTGCGGCCAACGACAGCGTTGAAGGTCGCGCCCTGAACCGTCGCGTCGAGATGCTGGTGACGCCGCAAAACACCATGGTTGCCCTGCTGAGCAAGTACAACATGCCAGCACCGAAGCCCGTCACCATGGTGGCGGCGCAAGACGTCAAGCCAGTGGCCAAACCGGTAACTCCGGCTCCGGCCGCGAAGAAAGCCGCTGTACCGGCCACCAAAAAAGCCCCGGCGAAAAAAGCCGCTGCCAAGGCGCCTGCGAAAAAAGCCCCGGCCAAGGCACCGGCGAAGAAAACCACGCCAGCCAAAGCGTCGACCACCGACAAGAAAGTCGCGGCGACCGATACCACCAAAAAGTGATTCGCTAACGAAAGGAATGCGCCATGACCCAGGCTCTGGCAGATATGCGTCGTGATTACACCCGGGATGGTTTGTCCGAGGCGCAAGCCCCGGCCGAGCCGTTTGCGCTGTTCCACCAGTGGTTCGCCGACGCGGTGAAAACCGAGCAGGCACCGGTGGAAGCCAACGCCATGACCCTGGCCACGGTTGATGCGGACGGTCGTCCGCATTGCCGCATTCTGCTGCTCAAGGGCCTGGACGCGCAGGGCTTTACCTTCTTCACCAATTACGAAAGTGCCAAGGGCCAGCATCTGGCGGCGAATCCGTTTGCCGCCATGACGTTCTTCTGGCCAACCCTAGAGCGCCAGGTGCGCATCGAAGGGCGCGTCGTGAAGGTCACGCCTGAAGAATCCGATGCGTATTATCAAGTGCGTCCGCTGGGCAGTCGTCTCGGTGCCTGGGCGTCGCCGCAAAGCCGGGTGATCAACGGCCGTGGTGAACTGGAAGACTTGCTCAAGGCGACTGAACAACGTTTCTCCGATAGCCAGCCTCACTGCCCGCAACACTGGGGCGGTTACCGCTTGCTGCCTGAGCGCATCGAATTCTGGCAGGGCCGCCCGAGCCGTCTGCACGATCGCCTCAACTACCGTCTGCAGACCGGCCAATGGTCTGTTGAACGTCTGGCACCTTAAGCAGTCTACCGAGCGAGATAGCTTGCCGCAGCGACAATGAGCCACTGCGGTAGATCGCGGCGCTTGATCTTCTGCGCCCGAGCGCTCGCCAGTTGCTCGAGCATGTAGGCGCGTTTACCTTCATCCTTGCCGGCCAGCGACAGCGCCAGGTCGCGATCCATCCAGCGTTTGATCCGCACGTACAGCCACCCGTGGAAGTACAGCCCGGCGATAGTGGTGACGACTATGATGAAGTAATCCATGAAAATCCTTGGGGGCGGTGGCGCAGGATCCGTAATTTGGCGCTACTGTAGGGCTCTAGAAGGAAACGTGCAGGCGTCTGTACCTCGCCTGAATGAAAGCAAATTTGTCCGGGCTGCGCCGTGACAGGCGTCAAGCAGCGGAGTTTAATGAATATATGTTCTTTTGGAGTTGATGCTATGCGTAAGTCTGTTCTGCTGGTTGCTTCCTTTTCCACGATGGCGATGTTGCTTACCGGCTGCCAATCGAGCCTGACCGGTGACTCCTACTCCCGTGACGAAGCGCGTCGCGTGCAGACGATTCGCATGGGCACCATCGAATCCCTGCGCCCGGTCAAAATCGAAGGCACCAAAACCCCGATCGGCGGCCTCGCCGGTGCAGCAGTCGGCGGCGTCGGCGGCAGCGCCATTGGCGGCGGCAAGGGCAGCATCGTTGCAGCGGTCATCGGTGCGGTGGCGGGCGGTTTGATTGGTTCGGCGACGGAAGAAGGTTTGACCCGTACTCAGGGCGTGGAAATCACCGTGCGTGAGGATGACGGCAGCATGCGTGCTTATGTGCAGCAGGTTCAGGAGAACGAAGTGTTCCGTGTTGGCGAACGCGTGCGCATCTCCACCGTTGGCGGAACCAGCCGCGTTTCGCACTAAGCGGAATTCAGGGTAAAGAAAACCCCGATCAGGAGACTGGTCGGGGTTTTTTTAGGACATTTACTCGCTTCCATGACAACCCATTTGAAAATTGTACTTAGAGTCGTAGAAGGCTCGACCGATTAAAGCTTCCAATTGCTTTATCTGCTCTTGGTCTAGGTCATAACCAAAGATTTCGTCTTCGGGGTTGACCCAATGCATGATTATTCTGAGCCGCTCAATGTTTCCATCGGGAACGGGGATCTCGAAAACCAACCGATCTGTGCGTTTATTAAATGCCTCGACGGTGTGATTGAGCTTGAAATTGCCGTAAGTCATTCGATGCACACCAACTGAACTATGTGATTTGCGTCCAAGAGCTTTTCTCCAGTCCAGTCCTCCAAAACTTTGATCTGCTCTTCGTCTAAATCAGAGCCATCGAACTCATCTTCAGGTTCTTGCCAGTTCATCAGCGCCTTCAATGCTTCCTTGTGATGCGCCGCGATCTCTACGGTAAGGAGCAAATCCTCAGTCGTTCGATCGAATACCTCTATGACATGCTTCATTTTTCTACTCTCCTTGTGGAATCGGCAGTCTTTGTTTGTTTCCCTGTTTTCGGGTCGTATTCTCCAAGATGTTTTCCTTGCTTGGTGTACATCTCAACCTTGCCATGCTGAGAGTCCCATTCATAAATTTTCCCCGATGCATCTTTCCAACGTCTTCGCTTTTTTCCTCCACCGCGAACGGAGGTTTTCAGTGGTGCAGGTTTTGCGTCTGGAAAGGCCGGCAGCGAAGCAGGGGCGGGGTGGTATTTGAAATCGTTTGGAACGTTTAAGACTATATATACCGGCCTAACACCCGAATTAGCCGGAAACACCAAAATGAAATCCCGGTACTCCGGCGGATAAACCGGATTAACCAGAATCCCGTCCGCCGCTTTCGTCGGTGGATACACCCAGATATGCGGCGCTTGCGGCGCAGCCTCCAACGCGGGAATGCCGAGAATGTCGGAGCCATCCACAGCAGGCGTCCAGATCAGTTCGACGCCTTCACCCAGATCCGCAATAAACTGGCTGCCTCGCGCGGTGAACTGCACGACATCAACCATTTCCCAATCGCGATTCTTGCCGGTGTAGAAACCGTAACCTTTCAGACTGCCGTCGGCCTGTTGTTCGATCCTCAGCCGAACGCGAGTTCGCGCCTGCTCAAGTCCGCGCAACTGCTCGTCGGTATACAGCGCACTGTCGCCAAGACTCGATGGCATGAACAGCGCGACCAAACCCACCAAAGGCGCAACAGCCGCACTGGATATCACAGCGGGCAGTGTTTCCAACACCGAACCCGCCAACGCCAGACTGCCAAACCCGGCCGGAATGGCGGTTGCACCGATTTTCTTGAGCGGGACGCCGCCGCTATCATCAGCCTCACGCGCGCCCAGCAAAATCAGCTCACCGTAGTCCTTCAAACTGTCAGTCGGCACCATCCCCGAAGGATTGGTGTAGTCGATGATCGCATCCGGCAATTTGCAGGACTTGGCGAATACGCAGCCGGCCCGAACGACATCGTCCTTTTTCGCCGCCACTTCCCGACCACGCTCGAACGCCTCCTGCCGGGCCAGCATGGCGTCGTAAGCATTTTGTCTGGCGTCGCGGTCAGCCAGTTCACTGGCCGTCATGTAGCGGTAGGTGACGTGATGCCCGTCGCCTTGCGGTGGGTTGGAAACCCGGGGAATGTCCTTGTTGCCAGCCACTGATCGTCCTTTCGTTCATCCATCGACAGCCCCTCGCAAGGGACTGGGCAACGTTAACGAAGCAGGAAAACTGTGGCTGTAGGACGCGTCTCTAAAGACGTGGGGATTAGTCGCTGTGCATCAGTGTGGCGGGACTTGTGGCGAGGGGATAAATCCCCTCACCACAGGTGTTCTACGCAGGATTCGGTAATGTGTTTCGGCGACTCGCCGCCGCCGTCACCGCATAACCAATCAGCGCCGCCAGAATCGAGCCGGTCAGAATGCCCATTCGATCCATCCCGGCGTAGTCGCTCACGCCGGGTTCAAAGGCCAGCGAACCAACAAACAGGCTCATGGTGAAGCCGATCCCGCAGAGGATCGCCACGCCCATGACCTGGCCCCAGTTGGCGCCTTGGGGCAGGGCGGCGATGCCGACTTTGACGGCCAGCCAGGTGAGGCCGAAGACGCCGACGGTTTTGCCGAGCAGCAGGCCGACTGCAATGCCCATCGGCACGTCGTGGGTGAAGCTTTCGACGGTGACCCCGCTCAGCGACAGGCCGGCGTTGGCGAAGGCGAACAGCGGCAGGATGCCGTAAGCGACCCACGGGTGTAGCGCATGTTCGAGGGTCAGCAGGGGCGACGGCTCGGCGTTTTTCGTGCGCAGCGGGATGCAGAAGGCCAGGGTCACGCCGGCGAGCGTCGCGTGGACACCGCTTTTGAGCACGCAGACCCAGAGGATCAAACCGATGATCATGTACGGCCCGAGCTTGACCACCCCGAGTCGGTTCATCGCCACCAGCGACGCAATGCACGCGGCCGCGAGGCCCAGCGACAGGGTCGACAGTTCGCCGGAGTAGAAGATCGCGATGATGACGATGGCGCCGAGGTCATCGATGATCGCCAACGTCATCAGGAACAGCTTCAACGACACCGGTACGCGCTTGCCGAGCAGGGCCAGTACGCCGAGGGCGAAGGCGATGTCGGTGGCGGTCGGAATTGCCCAGCCGCTGAGGGCTGCAGGGTTGTCGCGGTTGAGGAACCAGTAGATCAGCGCCGGCACCAGCATGCCGCCGATGGCTGCGGCGCCGGGCAGGACGATTTGCGACGGCTTCGACAGCTGGCCGTCGAGGACTTCGCGTTTCACTTCCAGGCCGATGAGCAGGAAAAACATCGCCATCAGGCCATCGTTGATCCACAGCAGCAGGGGTTTAGCGATTTTCAACGCACCGATCTGCGCCACCACGGGGGTGTCGAGCAGGCCGGTGTACAGCCACGACAGTGGCGAGTTGTTGATAATCAGAGCCAGGATGGCCGCGGCGATCAATAACAGACCGCTGGCAGCTTCCAACTGAAAGAAACGCGTGAAAGTGCTACGCAGAGGCAAGGTCGCTCTCCATCGAATCGTCAAAAAGGTGGAACACCCTAACCCGTACTGTTAGTTGTTAAAACAAAAGTTATATTCTTTTTTGTTATATGTCGTTACAGGCTGTCTGGCTCAAGCCACGGTGAGCCTAGCAGTTGCCTGACATATTGAGACTCAGCTGTATCTGTGCGGAATATAGGATTAATCCTAATCTGACGTACGAACCTTTTCAGGAGGCCAATCTCCTGTCCGATTCAACGAGAACGCAGACCATGAGCGACAACCGACAGTGGGCCCGCGAAGCCATCCGCATCATCGAAGCGGACTTCCAGCGCAGCGCCGACACCCATCTGATCCCCTTGCCGCTGCCGGGTTTTCCGGGCATCGAGCTGTACTTCAAGGATGAATCCAGCCATCCGACCGGCAGCCTCAAACATCGCCTGGCCCGTTCGCTGTTCCTTTATGCGCTGTGTAACGGCTGGCTGAAACCCGGCGCGCCGGTGATCGAAGCGTCGAGCGGTTCGACGGCGATTTCCGAAGCGTATTTCGCGCGGATGCTCGGTTTGCCGTTTATTGCAGTGATGCCGGCGACCACCTCGAAAGAAAAAATCGCCCAGATCGAGTTCTATGGCGGCAAAAGCCATCTGGTAAAAGATCCTACGCAGATTTACGCCGAATCCGAGCGTCTGGCCCGTGAACACGATGGTCACTTCATCGACCAGTTCACCTACGCCGAGCGCGCCACCGATTGGCGCGCGAACAACAACATCGCTGAATCGATCTTTCAGCAGATGCGCTTCGAGAGGCACCCGGAACCGAGCTGGCTGATTTCCAGCCCCGGCACCGGCGGCACCACCGCGACCCTCGGCCGTTACGTGCGCTATCGCCAGCATTGCACCCGCGTCTTGTGCGCCGACGCCGAGCGTTCGGTGTTCTTCGATTACTACCAGACTGGCGACGCGACTTTGCGTCTGGATTGCGGCTCGCGGATTGAAGGCATTGGCCGGCCACGGGTGGAAGCGTCGTTCCTGCCGAAGGTGATCGATGCGATGGTCAAAGTGCCGGACGCCTTGTCGCTGGCGGCCATGCATTATCTGGCGCAGCGTCTGGGCCGGCATGTTGGTGGGTCGAGCGGCACCAATCTGATCGGCGCGTTGATGGCGGCGCAGCAGATGAAAGCGGCGGGGGAGTCGGGGTCGATCGTGGCGATTCTGTGCGATGGCGGCGAGCGGTATGCCGACACGTATTACGATCAGGATTGGCTGAAGGCGCAAGGGTATGAGTTGAGTGGGTTGATTGAGGCGGTGGCGGCGAGTGCCGAGCGCGGTGAACCGCTGCCGACCTCAGTGCAACGCGCCAACATCTGACACACCGAAAACCAAATGTGGGAGCGGGCTTGCTCGCGAAGGCAGTGTGTCAGGCGATACATGTATCGACTGAAACGACGCTTTCGCGAGCAAGCCCGCTCCCACAGGGGTTTTGTGTTGTGTCAGCTAGTGCTGATTAGTCAGTCAGGCCGAGGATGTCGCGTGCCACGGCTTCGGCAATCCGAATCCCGTCCACACCCGCTGAAAGAATCCCGCCCGCATAACCCGCGCCTTCACCCGCCGGGAACAAGCCCTTCACGTTCATGCTCTGCAGCGTTTCGTTACGCGTAATGCGCAGCGGCGACGAGGTGCGTGTCTCGATCCCGGTCAACACCGCATCGTGCAGCGAGTAACCGCGAATCTGCTTCTCGAACGCCGGCAAGGCTTCACGAATCGCTTCAATCGCAAATTCCGGCAATGCCAGAGACAGATCGCCCAGCGACACGCCCGGTTTGTACGACGGCTCGACTTCGCCCAGCTCGGTCGAAGGAATGTCATTGATGAAGTCACCAACCAGTTGCGCCGGCGCCTTGTAATCGCTGCCGCCAAGGATGAAGGCGTGGGATTCCAGACGTTCCTGCAACTCGATCCCGGCCAGCGGGCCGCCCGGATAATCGACTTCCGGGGTAATACCAACAACGATGCCGGAGTTGGCGTTGCGCTCGTTACGCGAGTACTGACTCATGCCGTTGGTGACTACGCGGTTCGGCTCGGAAGTCGCCGCGACCACGGTGCCGCCCGGGCACATGCAGAAGCTGTAGACCGAACGGCCGTTCTTGGCGTGGTGCACCAGTTTGTAGTCGGCAGCACCGAGTTTCGGGTGGCCGGCGTACTTGCCCAGACGCGCGCGGTCAATCAGCGATTGCGGGTGTTCGATGCGGAAACCCACCGAGAACGGTTTGGCTTCCATGAACACGCCACGGCTGTGGAGCATGCGGAAAGTGTCGCGGGCGCTGTGGCCGAGGGCCAGAACCACGTGTTTCGAATGCAGGGTTTCGCCGCTGGCCAATTCGACGCCGACCAGTTGGCCGTCTTCGATCAGCACGTCGGTGACGCGCTCCTGGAAGCGCACTTCGCCGCCCAGTTCGCGGATCTGCTCGCGCATGTTTTCAACCATGCCGGTCAGACGGAACGTACCGATGTGCGGCTTGCTGACGTAGAGGATTTCTTCCGGCGCGCCGGCCTTGACGAACTCGTGCAAAACTTTGCGGCCAAGGAACTTCGGATCCTTGATCTGGCTGTACAGCTTGCCGTCGGAGAACGTGCCCGCGCCGCCTTCACCGAACTGCACGTTGGATTCTGGATTGAGTACGCTTTTACGCCACAGGCCCCAAGTGTCCTTGGTGCGCTGACGGACTTCGGTGCCGCGTTCGAGGACGATCGGCTTGAAGCCCATTCGCGCCAGCAGCAGGCCGGCGAAGATGCCGCACGGGCCGAAACCGACAACGATCGGGCGCTGGTTCAGGTCGCTCGGCGCTTCGCCGACGAATTTGTAGCTGACATCCGGCGCCACGTTGACGTTACGGTCGTCGGCGAACCTGCCCAACACGTTGGCCTCGTCGCGCACTTCGAGGTCGATGGTGTAGATGAAGCACAATTCGGAGGACTTTTTGCGCGCGTCGTAGCTGCGCTTGAACAAGGTGAAATCGAGCAAATCATCGCTGGCGATGCCCAGGCGCTGCACGATGGCAGGGCGCAGGTCTTCTTCGGGATGGTCGATTGGCAACTTGAGTTCAGTGATTCGTAACATGGCGAGGATCCGGGTTCGCGGGGCGCACAACTGCGCCAGGGCGTTTGAAGGCCGCGATTATAAGCCGCAAAGGCCGGATCCGGTGAGGCTAAAACGCTCAGTCGTTGCGCGATCCGCCGAAATACCCGCAACCGCGCTGCACCTTGCCGTCGATACGCAACTCGGCGCTCATGTGCTGCACGCTGCCGGTGTTGCTGTCGATGCAGCGCTGCGGCGCGACCCACAATTCGATGCGCTGGTTATTGGCTTCGCTGCTGAGGTTGAAGCGGCCATCGCCCAATTGATCTTCAATGTATGGCACGGCGAGTGGCGGCTGGCCTTCACGGTCGATGACCATACCTTTGCCGCTGACCTTGACGTTCCACTCCGGACCATGGCCGGCGGCACGCAGGATCAGCAGTTTGAAATTCGGATCATCACACGCGGTGCCGGAGCGCTCGACGCGATACAGCTGAGTCAGATCGAGGCGATCGCCGGAGACTTTGCCGCGAACATCGGCGAACAGCTTGCCTTGCTCGTCGGCGAGGGTGGCGGCTTCTTGCAGCACGCTGGTGCCGCCGATGTCGTTGACCACCAGTTGGCGCTGATCCTGACACGGCTGGAACACCAGTTTGCCGTCAGCGGCGGTCAGTTGCTCCTGCATCCGCGTTTGCCCGACGTGCGAGGCACTTTCACGCGGGCCATCGAACAACTGGCACGCCGCAAACAACGGCAGCAGGGCAACAAGGACTAACGAACGGGCAACACGCATCTTCGGCTCTCCAGACAAGTGTCGCCACGTTACGCAGCCTGTCAGTCAAATGCAAAAGATCGCAGCCTGCGGCAACTCCTACACCGAGTTACGCCGCCCGCCGACAAAATGCAAAACATCGCAACCCCGACACTCTCCTGTAGGAGCTGCCGAAGGCTGCGATCTCTTGATCTTACCCAACGTGAAACGTCTGCCCGGTCTGTAGCCCTTCAACACTCTTGGCGTAGGCCAACGCCACATCCGCCGCAGGAACCGGCTTATAGCCACGGAAATACGGCGCATATTTGTCCATTGCTTCCAGCAACACCGTCGGGCTGATCGAGTTAACGCGCAGGCCACGCGGCAACTCTGTGGCCGCTGCCCGCACAAAGCTGTCCAGCGCACCGTTGACCAGCGCTGCCGACGCACCGCTGCGAATCGGATCGTGGCTGAGCACGCCAGTAGTGAAGGTGAACGAGGCACCATCGTTGGCGAATTCGCGGCCAATCAGCAGCAAATTCACTTGGCCCATCAACTTGTCCTTGAGGCCGAGGGCGAAGCTGTCTTCGCTCATCTCGCCCAGCGGGGCGAAGGTGACGTTGCCAGCGGCGCAGACCAGTGCGTCGAATTTGCCGGTCTGCTCGAACAGCTTGCGGATCGACGTGCTGTCACTGATATCCACATGGAAATCACCGCTGGTGCGGCCGATACGAATCACTTCGTGGCGTTGCGACAGTTCTTTGTCCACGGCCGAACCGATGGTGCCGCCAGCGCCTATCAACAGAATCTTCATCGAGCTGTACCTCAAGTGTGTGAACGAGGTTTCAGTCTAGAGTGGTTTTTTCTGTGGATAAGCGCACTAATAGGCAACCTTTGGTTTTCAAATGGAAACAATCCATGAGCGAAATGGATGATCTGGCGGCGTTCGCCGTGTTGATCGAAGCCGGCAGTTTCACCTTGGCGGCGCAGCAATTGGGCTGCAGCAAGGGGCAGTTGTCCAAACGCATTAGCCAGCTCGAAGCGCAGTTTTCCGTGGTGTTGCTACAACGCACCACTCGACGCCTGAGCCTGACGGCGGCGGGCGCTGCGTTATTGCCGCAAGCGCAGGCGCTTGTAGTCCAGGTCGAAAAGGCCCGTCAGGCATTGGCGCGATTGAAGGACGACATGGCCGGCCCGGTGCGTATGACGGTTCCGGTGTCGCTGGGGGAAACGTTTTTCGATGGATTGTTGCTGGAGTTTTCGCATCAGTATCCCGAGGTGCAGATCGAGCTGGAGCTGAACAACAGCTACCGCGATCTGTCCCGCGATGGCTTTGACCTGGCGATCCGTTCAGAAGTGGCCAATGACGAACGACTGGTGGCCAAGCCGTTGCTGGCCTGGCAGGAAATGACCTGTGCGAGTCCCGCTTATCTGGATCGATTCGGCGAACCGGCGACGCCACAGGCGCTGGCCGAGCACCGTTGTTTGCTCAACAGCCACTACAGCGGTCGCGAAGAATGGCTGTATCACCAGCAGCACGAATTGTTGCGAGTACGCGTGTCGGGGCCGTTTGCCAGCAATCACTACAACTTGCTGAAAAAAGCCGCGCTGAGCGACGCCGGTATCGCGCGATTGCCTTCCTATCTGTTGCAAGCGGAATTGGCTGACGGCCGATTGCGCTGGATCCTGCGCGATTATCAGACGCGGCGCATGCCGATGTACCTGGTGCATCCGTATCAGGGCGGGTTGCCCAAGCGCACGCAAGTGCTGGCGGATTATCTGATTGGCTGGTTCAAACGCAGCGGTGAGGCGCTGGATCGACTGCAGCGTTAACGGCGATCCCCTGTAGGAGCTGCCGAAGGCTGCGATCTTTTGATCTTTCTTTTCAAGAGCAAAAGATCGTCCGATCGCGGCCCGAGCCTTCGGCAGCTCCTACAAGGATCTTTGTTTAACGGGAAAAACGGCGGGCGATCAGGTGGTCAATCGACATCTTGCCCGGCCCGGTCGCCATCAGATACAGCAACACCGCCGCCCACGTACCGTGAGTCGGGTAAGCATCCGGGTACACAAACAGCTGAATGGTCAACGTCATCCCCAGCAACGCCATGGCCGAAAAGCGCGTAGCAAACCCAACCAGAATCAGCACCGGAAAGAAGTGCTCGGCAAACGCGGCCATGTGCGCGGCGATCTCCGGCGACAGCAGCGGCACGTGATATTCGCTGGTGAACAACGGAATAGTCGAATCAGCGAGACGCGGCCAGCCAAGCTGAAAGGTGCCGTCGATGAGGTCGATCGCCAGCCCCTCGATCTTGGTCTGCCCGGACTTCCAGAACACCGCTGCAATCGCGAAGCGCGCAATGAAAGCGATCAGGCTCTGGGGGATTCTCTCGAGCAGCGCAATGGCGCGAGTGATCAGGTTGTTCATGGCGTTACCTTATTGTTCAAGTGGGTGATGACGTTGCGCGCGATCAGCAAGGCCAGGGTCTGGCTGAGATCGAATTCAGGGCTGTTTTCGGCAGCTGCCAGCAATGGCTGGCCGTTGATCAGATGGCGGATAAACACGCTGGCACCGTGATCGATGGCGTACACCTCAACCTCCAGACCGTTGCGCAGGATCAGCGCGTGCTGGCCCTGATGGATCTCGATGCCTTCAAGTGAAGGTTCTTGCTGATGCGCAGCCCAGATCGCAACCACGGCATAAGCCGAATCGAGCAGGTGCAGGGAGGGATGAAGCTTGAAGCGCAGTTCGCTCAAGGCTTGCGGCGCGGCCAAAGCAGCGGTGATCTGTTCTTGCCGCACCGGTTGAGCGTCGGCGGCGTGATAGGCCTGCGTGCGTAAATGCTCAAGGCGCGCGACATCGGCCAGATAAGGCACGCTCGATGCCGGTTCAAAGGCGTCGATAAAGTCCGCAAACGCTTCGCCATAGCGGCTCATCAACGGACTCTGCGGTGGCTGCTGTTGTACGAAAATGGCCGCCATGGCGCGGAAAAATTCCTCGCCGACCAGTTGCGCAACCACCGGATAACCGTCCGCCAGTGCGCTGATCAACGAGCTCTGCACATTGTTGCGGTACACCGCAAAACGGCTGGCGGGATCGGCGCCGTTACTGCTGCACAAACCGGCAGGGCAGGGCAGACGTACATCGAGCAGCGCGGCGCTGAATGCGCTTTGCGTGCTCATGGCCGACTCCCGGCGCACAGCAGCATTTCGTCTGCCTGCTGCGCTTCGGCCAGCAAGGTGTTGAATGAGGGCACCTGATTGTCGCGTTCAATCAAGGTTGCCATCGGCCCGATACGATCCAGCGTCTGCCAATACAAGGCCCACACAGCCCGATCAATTGGCGCGCCGTGATCGTCAATCAGCAATCGGTCGCCGAGGTTGTCGGAATCTTCGGCAAACCCGGCCAGATGAATCTCGCCAACCGCGTGCAGCGGCAGCGCATCGAAATACGCCAATGGATCACGGTGATGATTTACGCACGACACATAGACATTGTTGACGTCGAGCAACAGCCCACAGCCGCTGCGACGGATCACTTCATGGATGAAGTCAGGCTCGTCGTACGTTGAATGCTGAAACGCCAGGTACGTTGCCGGGTTTTCCAGCAGCATTGGCCGTTTAAGAGTGTTTTGCACCTGATCGATGTGCGCGCAGACGCGGTTCAGCGTCGGCTCGTCGTAGGCCAGGGGCAGCAGGTCATTGAGGAACACTGGGCCGTGGCTCGACCAGGCCAGATGTTCGGAAAAGGAGTGTGGTTGATAGCGCTCGATCAGCTCGGCCAGACGTTGCAGGTGCTGAGTATCCAACGGCCCTTCGCTGCCGATGGACAAACCGACGCCATGCAGCGACAGCGGATACTGTTCGCGAATCAAACCGAGAAAGTGATGAAACGGGCCGCCGGCCACCATGTAGTTTTCGGCGTGGACTTCGAAGAAACCGATGTCCGGTCGGGTGTCGAGCACTTCACGAAAGTGCCCGGTCTTTAGCCCCAGCCCGGCACGGGGCGGGAGCCCGGTGAGGGCTGCCTGAGTGCGGGGGAGGGCATGGTCGTCAGGTGTGAACATGATCGTCACTCAGGCAGGCCGTGAATCAGGACTTCGCTTTGAAAGCTTCCATCTGGCCGAAACCGGTCGGCGAGGTTTTGCTTTCAGTCTTGGCGCAGGTGCCTTTAGGGACGAGCTTCCAGGCGTTGGCCTGGTAGTCGGTTTTCGCGGTGCCAGCGCAGGTGGTGCCGGCGCCTGCAGCGCAATCGTTCTTGCCTTTCATGGCCACGCCAAAGCATTTTTCCATGTCATCGGCCGCGTGGGCGGTGGAAACGGCAGCGATGCTCAGCGCAGAGCCGAGGGCCAGAACCAGGGCGGTGGCGGACAGGGTACGGGGGGTAGCAGTCATGGTGTTTCTCCAGTTTCGGTCAGGGTTTTTACAAGCGTTTTTGCGCTTGCTTAACCCTCTAGAGAAAGGTCATGGCGATGCGTTACAGCGGGGCTTGAATCTTTTCCAGAATTTTTCCTGACACCGCTGTCCCCTTGTGGGAGCGGGCTTGCTCGCGAACGCGGTGTATCAGTCGACATCATTGCTAACTGACACCCCGCCTTCGCGAGCAAGCCCGCTCCCACAGGGGATTTTTGCTGGGTTGAAGATTTGTGCTGGGCATAAAAAAACGGCCCGAAGGCCGTTTTTTTGTTGGGAGAATGCATCAACCGCCGAGGTACGCCTCGCGTACTTTCGGGTCGGTCAGCAGCGCTTCACCGGTGCCTTGCATGACCACACGACCGTTCTCCAGAACGTACGCGCGATCAGCGATTTTCAACGCCTGGTTGGCGTTCTGCTCGACCAGGAACACCGTCACACCGTCCTTGCGCAGCATTTCGATGATGTCGAAAATCTGCTGGATGATGATCGGTGCCAGGCCCAGCGACGGCTCGTCGAGCAGCAGCAGTTTCGGCTTGCTCATCAGCGCACGACC